>CAYLZQ010000239.1:0-4131 GCA_964388045.1 uncultured Elusimicrobia bacterium
GCCAGGGGGAAGCCGCAGAGCAGGAAATACTTCTCTTCGAAAGCAAGCCCCCGGTAGAATTCAAGAGCCCGCGAGGGCTCCAAGAGCTTGAAGAGGACCAGCCTCTCCATGGGCTTGAGTCCTGCCCAGAGGCCGGCAAGCCTCTCCGCTCCGGCCTCGGCCGCGAAGGCCGCCAGGTCCGCATAACGAGCTTCCCTGAGCCAGCCCTGAATCCCAGCCTCGGAAACCATGGGGGCTATTATATTAAAAACAGACTGGCAACTGTTATCCACCGACTGCCGTTAACGCATGCTGCGGTCTCAAACTAAAAAGGTCTTGAAAAAGGTCATATTCTAGTCTATAATATGCACAACGATGAAGAGAGCCTACAGCATCGCGCGTCTCAAGGCCGGTCTTTCCTCGATTTTGGCCGACGTCGCGCGAGGCCGGGAGGTGGTGGTCACGGACCACAACCGCCCGGTCGCGCGCCTGCTCCCGGCGAGGAGGCTGCCGCCTCTTCCGCGCTGCGACATGGAGGAAATCCTGGCTGACAAGCCCTTCCCGCTCAAAAGGGGCGCGCCCTTATCGGCCGATCTTGTGCGGCGCCTGCGCCGGGAGTAGGGTGGCCTGCTACTGGGACACCTCCGCCCTGCTGGCCCTGCTTTTCCAGGAGCCGGGCACGCGTCAGGTTCGGGAGACCGCCTCCCGCGGCCGGGGGCTGCCGGGCTATACCTCCTTTTTCACCCTGCTCGAGATGGAGTCCGCCTACGCGCGCCGCCTGGCTGAAGGGTCTCTGACTGCCGAAGGGCTCACGCGCCTGCGCCTGAGCGCCCAAAGGCTTGAGGCGGCCCTGGCCCTCATCTGGCCAGACCGGGACCTCCTGGATCAAGCCAGGCGCCTGGTCCTGGAATTGGGGCTCAAGCCTGCGGACGCCCTGCAACTGGCCTCTGCCCTGCTTGCCGCGGGCCAGGAGCAGGCCCCTTGCTTCGCCAGCCTGGACAAAAGGCTCAGCCAAGCCGCCCAAGCGGCAGGCCTTAGGCTTGCCTGGTAGACGCTTCCCTTGATTGATCAGGAATCAGGGCCTTGGGGAGTCTTTTGGCTTGTCTGGCTCTGAAGGACGCTCGGCGGGGCGAACGCCAGGAGGACGAAAGCCGGATCCTCTAACCGCTGGCAGGACTCCAGGCCCCAGCGGCTTAACTGGTCTCTGCCCCAATCTCCGCAGGATTTCATCCCGCGGAAGCACACTGCCTTGCACTTCCTGCCGCTGCGTGACTATGCCCTGCTCTGGAACTTCTTGTTGTTTGGAATATAATCCCGGGTCCTCCTTGACAATATCCTTCGTCAGAGTCTTTGGATCTCTCCCTGTTTCTGCCTTCTTCCAAAAGAAGAACCTCAACTTGGAAGGCTTCCTGTCTTTTTCCGCTCGGGCGACCGGAGGCAGGACTCCCAGAAACAGGGCCGCGAGGATCAGGCATGAAAGCCTCATGGTTTCACCTCCCTCGCCAAAGTATAGGGCGCAAACCGGAAATTATCAAGACCCAATCAGGGAGGACGCGGCCTAAGGCTGCGCGCTCCCAGCAGGCGTATGGGGGGCAAGGTGACTGCCGGGAAGGCCTCGCTGAAGCGGATCACGCCCGGACTTCCCAGAATTCGCCCCGGAAAACGGTTGGGGCCCATCAGGCCAAGGTAATACTGCCCGGCTCCCAGGCCGGCGAAGCGGAAGCGCCCCCCCGGATCAGGCAGGACGCTGGCGCTCAGGGTCCCAGGGCTTGCGGGGCCGCCGGGAGGGATCCAAAAGAGCCCCACGCGCACAGAAAGGGCCGGCCTGTCCCCCTCCAGGACCCAGCCCTCCACGAGGCCCTCGCGGAAGTCCTCCAGGGGGGAGACCTCGATCTTCTTCTCGTAGATCGGCCAGAGCCTGTCTATCTTGTAGATCCAGGAACGGGCCCCGGCCTCCTGCCCGAAGCGCGCGTAGGCCGCTGAGAAGGCCTCGTAGATGAGCTGGGCCCCTCGCGCGCTCTCGAAGCCCTCCCTCCTCTCCTGGGCCAGGAGCGAGAGCTCCTCGAGCTTTTGGAAGCGCGCGGGGGTGAGGGGCCCGGCCCGGATCAGGGCCAGGGCTCCCAGGTAGCCCGGGACAATCAGGCCCGGAAGGGCGAGCCTGTCCGCGGCCAGGGCCCTCTCAGCCTCCCAGTGCAGCCGCCAGCCGCCGCGCAAGGCCCTCAGGGCCTTGCGGGCAAAGACCGAGCGCAGGCCTCGCGCCTTGAGAAAGGCCTCCAGGCGCTCGAGGCCCTCTCGGGAGAGGGACACCCCCTCGCCGGAAAGGGGCTGTGAGGCGACGAGATAGGGCCTTTCTCCGGAGGGCTTAAGCCATGCGACCCACCTCCTCTCGGCCATGGCCTCAGGAGCCAGCCCGGCGGCCTCGCCCAGGCTGCGGGGGCCGTAGCCCCAGGCGGCCCTGAGGTGCCTTTCCACGAGCTTGACCGGAACGGCCCAGGCCAGGATGAGCCCGATTGCGAGTCTCAAGCCTAGGCCGGGCCTGGGAAGGCCCGGCACAGACGCGGCTGAGGAAATCCTCATAGCGTCTAGGCCGGGCCTGGGAAGGCCCGGCACAGACGCGGCTGAGGAAATCCTCATAGCGTCTAGGGACCGCAGATCCCGGCTGATGAGGGCCAGGCTTGCCAGGAGTATCGAGAGGGCGAGCAGCCAGGACCCCAGGACCCAGAAGAAGGAGCCCCAGAAGCTGCCCAGCAGCCTCAAGGCCGCGCAGGGGCCCAGGCTCCGGAAGGCCCAATAGCCCAAAGCCGAAAAGACCAGGCCTGCCAGGAGCCCCAGGCCAGCCCCCTTGAGGCCGGGGCGCAGCAGGGAGAATCCAAGGCCGCCCAGGGCCGCGGCCTGCGCCAGGCGGGAAAGCCCCTGCCAGGGGGAAAGCCCGGGATGGAACTCCTCAGGGGCCAGATCCAGGCGAGCCTCAAGCCAGCCCAGGCATTGGAAGCAGAGAGCGGCCAGGGTCAAAAACCCCAGGAAGCGCCTGAGCCGAAAGCCGCGTCCCGGCTCCTCAGCCGAAGGGGCAAGCAGGCCCTGGAGAAGCCCGGCCAAGCCCAGGGCCAGGGCCAGGTGAAGGTACACCGCTTGCGGCTATTCCTCCTCGGCCTGGAGCTTGGCGAGGATGCCCAGGTCCTCCAGGGTGCTCAGGTCCCCGCGGACCCCCTGGCCGGCCGCGATCTCGCGCAGGAGCCGCCGCATGATCTTGCCGGAGCGGGTCTTGGGCAGGGCCTGGCTGAAGCGGATCTCGGCGGGCCGCGCGATGGAGCCTATGGCCTTGGCCACGTGGCCGGAGAGCTCCTCCTTGAGCTCGGGGCTGGGGGCCCTGCCGTCGGCCAGGGTCACGAAGGCCGCCACGGCCTGGCCGCTCACCTCGTCCGGCCTGCCCACCACTGCCGCCTCGGCCACTGCCGGGTGGCTGACCAGGGCGGACTCGATCTCCATCGTGGAAAGGCGGTGGCCGGAGACGTTGAGCACGTCGTCGATGCGGCCCAGGATCCAGAAGTAGCCGTCCCTGTCCTTGCGCGCCCCGTCCCCGGTGAAGTAGACTTGGCCCCCTGGAATTTGGCTGAAGTACTGGGTCTTGTAGCGTTCCGGATCCCCGTAGATGGTCCGCAGCATGGCGGGCCAGGGCCTGCGGATGACCAGATACCCTCCTGTCCCGGGCGGGACCGCCCGGCCCTGCCTGTCCACCACGTCGGCCTCGATCCCCGGCAGGGGGAAAGTGGCCGAGCCGGGCTTGGCGGGGGTCGCGCCGGGAAGGGGGGTGATCATGATGGCCCCGGTCTCGGTCTGCCACCAGGTGTCCACGACCGGGCAGCGCCCCCCGCCGATCGCCCTCTGGTACCAGAGCCAGGCCTCGGGGTTGATGGGCTCGCCGACCGTCCCCAGGAGCCTCAGGCAGGAGAGGTCGTGCCTGGCCGGCCATTCCTCCCCCAGGCGCATGAAGGTCCTGATCGCGGTGGGGGCGGTGTAGAAGACGTTGACCCTGTGCCTCTCCACCATGGACCAGAAGCGGTCGGGCCCGGGATGGAGGGGGGCCCCCTCGTACATGAAGGTCGTGGCCCCGTTGAGGAGGGGCCCGTAGACCACGTAGGAGTGGCCGGTCAC
>CAYLZQ010000240.1:0-4099 GCA_964388045.1 uncultured Elusimicrobia bacterium
CAGCCCTGGGGGTGGCCGAAGGTGGCGCCTGGGAAGTGGTTGCTGACCATGAGGAAGACGAGGGGGACGGACATGAAGGTGTTGTGCCTGGAGGCCCTCTTGGCGCGCTCGGCCAGGGTCATGTCCGGCTTTCGCCCCGACTTCACGGCTTCCAGGAGCTGGCGCTGGGCCGGTAGGATTACCATCCAGACATTGGCGGCCATGATCGTGCCGAACATGGCTCCCACGTGCATGTAGGCCGCCCGGGGGCTTAAGACCCTGCCCAGGGCGTAGGCCAGGGCCACGACCAGACACCAGGATAGGGCGGCTCCGAGGATCTCGTTTCGGCCCAGGGGGGACCTCCAGAAAAGGTTGTAGAGGATCCAGCCCAGGACCAGGACTCCCAAGCCGATTGCGACCCCAGCCGCCTCGCTCAAGCCCGAGTCGGGCTCGGCCGTGATCCCTCCCGCGTAGTAGACGATGGTCAGAAGCAGCAAGCCGCTTAACCAGGTCAGGGCCGACTCCCATTTGAACCAGTGCAGGGTCCGGGGCATGATCTCAGGGACCCTCTGTTTTTCGACCAGGTAGAACCCGCCCCCGTGCACCATCCAGAGCCTGCCGGCTATGTTCCCCTGGGCGTCCTGGGGGACCGAGCCCGCCATGGTCTTCTCGAACCAGTTGAAGAGGTAGGTCTGGCCGATCCAGGCGATGCCTGCCACCACGTGGAACCAGCGCACCAGGAGGTTGAGCCATTCCTGGAGAGCGAAGTCCATGGGCTTTAGCTCCCCCGGTAGGTGGTGTAGCCGAAGGGGGAGAGGAGCAGGGGGACGTGGTGCCTGCCCTCCGCGGCCTCGAAGGTGACCTCGACCACCGGGTAGAAGGCCTTCTGGCCCAGGGAGGCGAAGTAGTCCTTGGTCTCAAAGACCAGGCGGTAGACCCCGGGCTCGAGCCCGGAGCCCGCGGGCAGAAAATCCGCGATCCGGCCGTCCGCGTTCGTGCGGCCCTCCCCGATCTTCTTCCAGGCTCCGCCGGCGCCGGCCTCGAGACGAACCAGGATCCCCTGGGCGGGCCGGCCCCGCATGGTGTCGAGGACATGGGTCGAGAGGCTCATGGTTTCCTACCTAAACGACCTTAAGGAATCAACCATTTCCTGCGCAATATGCTCGGCCATGGGGCCCATGATAGCAATTAAAGTTCGCTCAGGAGCCTCTCCAGGCGCAGGCGCGTGATCTTGGCCTGCTCAGCGGCCGCCAGGGCGAGCTCAGCCTCGGGCTTATTTCCCAGGCGCGCCTCCAGGAGCCCCAGCATCTCGCTGGCGCTCTTCCCGGCGGCGCAGACGATGAAGATGTGGCCGAACCTCCGCTCGTAGCGCCGGTTGCCCGAGGCTAGGGCCTCGAGAGTCTCCTCGGAGGCCGCGGAGGCCCCGGACTGCTCGGAGCCGGCCCAGTCCCGGGTGGAGGCGGACCTGGAGCGCGGGGCCTCCTTGTCCCCGATGCGCGGATGGGCTGCGAAGGCCTCCAGCCAATCCGCTCGGTCAAGGCTCCTCCAGACGCTCTCCGCTGCCTCGAAGAGCTCTTCCTCGCCTGCGAAGGGCCGCGCCTTGAGCATGCCCGCGACCCAGCGGGAGGAGCCGCAGCAGCGCCCGAGGGCCTCCCGGGCAGCGGGCTCAGGGAGCCGGTTGAGCCTTCGCAGGCCGTCCATAGACCCTCAGGCGGCTGACCCCTCCGTCCGGGAAGATGTTGAGGCGGACATGGGTAAAGGGCTGAGAGGCCTTGAGCCCCTCCTGGAAGAAGTGCCTTTGATGAGGCCCGAGCTTGGTCCTGGGGAGGACCTCGACCCAGGCCGTGTCGCTGGAGGCCAGCGCTTCCGGCAGGGCCCCCGGGGCGTAGCAGCCCTCCAGGGAGCAGGACTCGGGGTAGTTCCCCTTGAAGTGGCTGGTGTCCACCTCGATGCTCTCCACCAGGCCGCTGGTCCCCAGCTTGATGAGGCACCAGTCGAAGCCCGGCCCGCGGCGCCTCTTGGTCTCCCAGCCCTCGCCCATGTTCCTGGCTTTGCCGGGCATGATGAGGTTGTTCCTGGAACCGAAGAACATGTCGCTGGAGGCCAGGACCAGCCCCCCGTTCTGGACCCCGGCCAGGTCAAAGGGCTTCTTGGAGCGCGCGAGCCTCTCCCAATCCGGGATCACGTCCCCGTAGACTCGCAGGCGCGCCACCCCCCCGTCCGGGTAGATGTTGAGCCGCACGTGGGTCCAGGGCCGCAGGCTCCTCACGGCCAGGAGGTTCTGGGACCCGGGCTGGAGGGGGGTCTTGGCCAGGATCTCGGTCCAGCGCTCGGAGTCCCGGACGGCCTGGGCATTTCCGGGAGCGTCCAGGGCCTGCAGGGAGCAGTGCTCCGGGGCGTTTCCGATGAAGTGGTTGGAGTCCACGTCCAAGCCGCGGATCATCCCGCGCATTCCGAGCCTGATGAGGCACCAGTCATGGCCGGGGCCGCGCCTCCTGCGCGTTTCCCAGCCGTCCATCCATTTGCCGCGGCTGGTGTACTTCCCCTCGATGAAGATCCCTCGCCCGGGCTTGAGGAGGTTCTCCTTTCGGGCGAAGAATTCGTCGCTGGCCGAGAGGGCCCTGCCCCCCACCCTCTCAGCGGCCAGGTCAATGAGTTCCGTGAAGTTCATAGGAGTCCCTTCCTGCCTTGGAGTCCTTGCGGCCCAAGTGCCGCGAGCGGCAGCGAGCGTAGAGGGCCGCATCAGGAGTTGCCTTGCGGCTCAAGTGCCGCCAGAGGCCTCCCCAGGGGTTCCCCCAGGAGGAGGCCTTCCTCATAAATCTTGACCCCGCGCAGGAAGGTGAGGGCCACCCTCCCCTGGAGCCTGCGGCCCGCGTAGGGGGTGAGCTTGTGGCGGTGCCGGAGCATGGCGGGCGCGACTTCAAAGGAAGCGTCAGGGTCCCAGGCCGCGAGGTCCGCGTCAAGGCCCGGGGCGATGCGCCCCTTGCGCCCCAGGCCGGCAAAGCGCGCCGGGCCCTCGCAGAGCCAGCGGGGGAGGTCCTCCAGGACAAAACCGCGCCTGCGCGCCTCGGTCCAGACCGCGGGCAGGGTGAGTTGCAGGGAGGATATCCCTCCCCAGGCCCTCCCGAAGTCCCCGGCCTCAAGGGCTTTCATCTCCGGCGGGCAGGGGGAGTGGTCCGAGACCACGAAGTCGATCGTGCCCGCCCTGAGGGCTTCCCAGAGCCTCTCCCTGTTTTCCCGCTCCCGGATCGGGGGGCTGCACTTGAACTCGGTGCGGCCCTGGGGGATCTCCTCGGCCGCAAAGCCAAGGTAGTGGGGACAGGTCTCCGTGGTCATGGGGAGGCCTTCCGCCTTGGCCCTGGCCACCGTAGCCAGAGCCTCGGCGGAGGAGAGATGAACGACGTGGACCCGGCAGCGCGTCCGCCGGCAGAGCCTGGAGAGGAGGCTCACCGCCTCGTTCTCCCAGGACCTGGGCCTGGATTCCAGGTAGGTGCCATAGCTCCTGGGGTCTCCCCTTGAGGCTTCCTGCGGGAGCGCCAGCTCCGCGTGGGCCAGGAGGGGGGCCCCGTGCTTGGCCAGGAGGGGCATGGCCTTCTCCAGGTCCTCGGCGCGCGCGGGAGGGAATTCCTCGATCCCGGAGTCCACGAGGAAGGCCTTGAACCCAAGGACTCCCGCGGCCAGGAGGGGCTCGAGCTCCCCCAGGTTGCCGGGGACCAGGCCTCCCCAAAAGGCGCAATCCACGTGGCAGCGGCCTTGGGCCGCCGCCAGCTTCTTTTCAAGGGAAGCGGCGGTCGTGGTCACGGGTATGCTGTTGAGCGGCATGTCCACGAGCGTCGTGATTCCCCCGGCCGCCGCGGCCCGGGTGGCTGACTCAAAGCCCTCCCAGTGGGCGCGCCCGGGCTCGTTGACGTGGACATGGGTGTCCACGAGGCCAGGCATGACCACCAGGCTGCCCAGATTCATGGCCTCCCCTTGGCCGTAAGCCAGGACCTCCAAGATGAGGCCGTCCTTGATCGCGATCGCGGCAGGGCGGCAGCCCTCGGGCAGGAGCACTCGGCGGCTTTGGATCACCAGGTCCGGCTTCATCATAAGGAGACCCCCGCAACATTGCGGGGGTTTT
>CAYLZQ010000241.1:0-4095 GCA_964388045.1 uncultured Elusimicrobia bacterium
AGCCTCTCGGACGAGCTTAGCCGAGGCCCCTTCTTCGATTCCGGCCGAGGCGAGGGCTTCGTTGAGCCCCTCCCAGTCCTTGGCCCTGGCGGCGGAAAGCCTGGCTGCTGCCCGCGGGGCTCCCGCGGCCAGTGAGACCAGGAGCTCGTCTGATCTCCCGGAATCCCCTATCTCCTCGGCCGCCTTTTCGGAAAGCGGGGCGGCGCTCGCGGAATCGGAGGCGAGCTTTCTGGCGATATCAAGGGCCTCGGGCTTTCCTGAGCTTGCGCGCGCCCCATCGAGGAGGGAGCTGGCCCTCTCCTTGAGCCTCCTTGCCTCCTCGCGCTCCGAAGAAAGAGTCGCCAGGGCCGTGGTGTGAAGGGAGGCCCGGTCGGCCTTTGGGAATTCCTCGGAGAGAGCCTTGACCGAGCCTGCCTCTGGATCGAGGGCCTTCTGGACTTTCTTGGCCCGGCAGGGGCCTTTCTGGCCGGAGCACTCCTTGTCAAGCGCCTCGGCGACCGCCGCCGCGGGGACCCCCAGGGCCTTAGCCCTTTCTCGGATCTGCGCGCTTTCCCTCTCGGGGACCTGGAGCCTGGCCGAGGTTTTTTCCACCTCCTTCCAGTCTTTTCGAGGTTTCTTGAGAAGGTGGGCCGCGGCGATGCTCTTGTCGTTTCGGCCCAGGAGCCTGGCCGAAAAGAGGCCGCACTCGGAGGAATGGAAACCGGAGGCCCCCTCGAGGGCAAGCGCGGGTTCCTCGGAGCTCATGATGGCGAGGCTCCTCGCGCAGCGCCTGGAGGCCTCCTTGAGCTTGGGCCCATCCATTTGAGGATGGAGGAGGGCGACAGCCTGGACCTTCTCCGGAGGAGGTGAGAATTCCTTTCGGATCGAGGCGAGGCTGTCCCTCAGCTCTCTCGATTCCTGTCGGGAGGGAAGCTGAGCGGTGGCCCTCTTCTCAGCAAGCCTTGACCTGATCGCCCCCTCGAATCTCTCGTAGGCCTTCGGGTCCATGAGGTTGAGGTTCTTGGACCAGGGAAGCTTGTCGAGCTTCTTGACCTCCTCTTCATAATCCCGGGCCGAGTATGGGGAGCCGTCCTCTTTGAGGAGGACCGCCCTTCCCTTATGCTCCGTAAACCTCGAAGTCCTCCTCCCTGTCCATCCCGGGAAGAGAAAGCGCTGGCATGGGCTCCTTCTCGAGCTCCTCAGGCCTTGGAAGCCGCAGGCTTCTTCGGCCCTGAGTGCCGCCTGGCTCCTCGACGAGGGGCACCACGGCCTGGCCGATCAGGGCGAATCGCTTTCCTTGGGCCTTCCTCCCGCCCTCCTGGACCGCGATCGCTTCTCGGCTTTTCTCGAATTCCCCCGGCGAAAGGAGCCCAGCCGTGGGAAGCCCCCTAGCCTTCATGTCGCCGATGAGCCTCTGGTACTCCTCTTTCGTGGGAAGCCTCACTTCTCCCTTCTCATCCTGGGAGACTGGAAAGAGCTTTCCTTCATAGACCCCGTAACGGGCCTTCTTGGCCTCAGCGAGCCTCTCCTGGAAGGTGGGGGCAAGCTCCTCGGTTTCATCGGAGCTCTTTGCGATGTTCTTTCTCCAGTAGCCGGCCGCGTAGCGCTCCGGCTCAAGATCGGAGGGCTTTTCCCCTTCCCGGCCCATGGGGACCTTCTTCGATCCATAGGCCCCGAAGATGGCCTGCGGGGCTTCCTCGTCTCCCTTCACGAGATCCCTTCGGCCTGTGAGGGCGGCCGCGTAGGCGCACATGGCCTTTCCGCACTTGCCCCCGTTTGGATCGCAGTCGGGGCAGCATTGGCTAGCGGCAAGAAAGATGAGGTCAGCGCAGAAGGCCTTGCGCGCCTCCAGGGCCTCCTCGGGAGGCTTTGCCTGCGCAAGGGAGTCGGCGAAGCCCTTGCAGGCGGCCTCGACCCTCGGCCCCACTTGGTCCGGGTGGCTGGGGCTTGTGATCGGGGGATCCTTTTTCTTCTTCTCTTGCCTGGTCGCCTCCTCGATGTCCTGCCAGCCTACCTTCTTCATGACGTCGAGGGCGAGCTTCTCCTTGGAGCATTCCTTGATCGCCTCGGCGCAGCCCAAGGCGAGGGCCTCGGCCTCCTCATCGGCCAAAAGGATCCTTGCGGGATTTTGCTTGAAATCCATCTTGGTTGGGAAGTATTTGGCCTCCTCCTTGGCAGGCCCCAGGTTCTCGACGAGCTCCCGGCAGACCTTCTTGGGGTCGCAGGGCTGCTCCCACTCGGGGGGGTCGGGGCACTTGGCCCCTTCCTCGGGGCACCGGCAGGGCTCGTCGCTTGCCCGGCACATCTCCATGCAGATTTCGGAGTAGCCGAAGGCTCCGAGCTCCGCGCATTTGGTCTGGCAGTAGGCGTCGGCCGCTGCCGAGTCTGGAAAGCAGGTCGCAAAGGAGGGGGAGGCCAGAATCCCTGCGAGGAGAAGGCCAGCCAGGGGAGCCGTTCGCCCTGCGAGATTTCGGGTCGCCATCTATGGAAAAGAGGGGGGAGATCCGACGCTGTGGGGCCCCCGGATGCTCAAATCAGGGCAGCCGATCATTTCCTCTTTTTTCTTCTCCTTGAGCTGGTAGGGATCGTAATCCTTGACCGCCTTGGCCGTGCTTTGGGGCTTCCTGGGGAAAAGCCTTTTTCGGGTCGCGAGGTCTCCCATGAGCGAATGCGCGCAGGCCATGCGGCAGAGCTCGACCTTCCCCTTGCTCATCTGGTCCTCGATCGCGGGACAGCACTGCTCGCAGCGCTCCCCGATCTCCGCAGGGGGTTGCCCCACGAGGGCAAGCGGGGATTTCGCCGTCGGGGAGGCGAGGTCGGAGGAGCGCTTCGTTGACGAATGTTCCTCCGTTTCCTTCGCCTTGTCCGTTTCCTTCTTCTTGGGAGAGGCCTTCTCCGGCTGGGTCTCCCTTTCCCCTGGAGCCTCGTCCCTGGCCTTTTGCCGCCTCTCATTGGAATCCCTGGCGCTCGAAACGCCTGAGGAACTGGAGCCGGACTGCTCCCTGAGGCTCGAAGTCGCCTCGCCGGGGAGGGCCGCAAGAAGGGCTCCCAAGAGAAGGGCTAAGCCGGGGACTCGCCTCGATCCCTTTCTCATCTCGGACCTTGTCATCTCAACCGCCTTTTGCCGTCGATCTCGCAGGTCCCTGGCCACGGCTCTCGGCGCCTCCTACAAGGGAGCCGGCTCGGACCGGATCTCTCCCGAGGGGGCACCTGGCTCGAAGGTCTCGGGCCTCAAGCCCTGAGGAACGGGGCTCGGGGTCCCACCCTCAGGCGACATCATCTTCCGGAGCTCCTCCAGGGTCGGCAGGCGCTCCCCGCCGGGCTCATGGATCCTGAGATCCGAGATCTCCCGAATCAGCTTGAGGTTTGCGTCCGTCACCGAGCCTGGCTCCAATCGCGTGACCTCCAGCTTCATGGATTTGAGCTGCTCAAAGGTCCATTCCTGCAAGGCCTCCATGTTCGAATCCGCCACGATGAACTTCCACTTCTTGCCTCTCTTGACGGCCCCGAGAACGGCAACCGCATGAGCGCCGAGAGGAACCTCGATGCGGGCCAGGACCGCGCCCTCCTTGCTCACGGCGTTCAAGAGGCTCGTCTCGTTGGAGGCGACGTAGCGCAGCTCGAAACCCAAGGCCTTCATGGTTCTGATCTTGTCCTCCACGTAGGCCCCTTCCTTGATTTGGCCTTCCTCCTTAAGCCAGGGGGCCTTCTTGGCCGCCTCGTCCCTGAGGTGCTGGGCGAAGTTCACGAACTGCTCATAGGTCATGAATCGCGTCGCGTTCTTGAGCTGGGGAAGGACGTAGGCGGCCCGAAGGAAGCAGTCGCTTCCAAAGCCCTGCAGCGGGATGCGTTCCGACACGACGAAACCGCGGACCTCCTCCGGATTTCTGCGGTAGGCTTCCAGGAGCTCCCGAACCAACTCCACGTTGGCGTTTCCGCCTCGGAGCTTGTCGGCGAGGCCCTTGGCCACGTAGACCGTCCCCGAGACGAAGCCCTTCTCGGGTTTCTCCTCCCGCAGGCGGTCCTTGAGGGACTTCCGGATCCTCGACTCCAGGGCCCCCAGCTTCTCCTCGAGCCTGATCCCCGGCAGGGGAGCCGGGAGCAGCGCCGACCCGC
>CAYLZQ010000242.1:0-4082 GCA_964388045.1 uncultured Elusimicrobia bacterium
CGGTGTCCTCCGAACTGAGTTTTGGCTTCTGCGGCCTCATGGCGAGCTTCGTCCCGGTTAGGTTCCTGAGATCCATCGCGACCGAACCCAGGAAATTCCTGTAGCCTCCGCGCAGCCTCGTGCTGGGGGAAAGAATCCGGGCGATCCCCATGATATCTCCTTTCTCGTAAGCCTCCATAAACTTCTCGAAGGCCTTCTCCGGGGTTGGAGCAAAAAGCCTTCGGGCCTTCTCCGCGGCCTCGGCGCGGGCCAAACGCTCCGCTTGCGTTGGCTCCTTGAGACCCCGGAGGCTCTTCGGGACCTCCCTGTGAGTCCCCTTCTCAACAGGCCTGCTCCCTTCAGGGGAAGGAGGCTCCGGGGCCATGGCGCTTGCCGCAGGCGCAGCGGCAAGCGAGGCTCTCGCGAGAGGCCCGGGGGACTTGGGCGCCTTTTCACCATCGGGCATCGCCAGTAGTCGCCCGCCCTCATCGTACATGGCTTGGCTTGCCACGCGCCCCTCCTTGGTCCAGGAGACCTCCCGGCGCCGCCTTCCCGCCTCATCGAGGTAAACCGACCTCTCCGGGGAAAGCTCGGAGTCCAGATAATGCCTGGTCCTCGTCGAATCCTCGTTGAATTCCGTCCTAAGGTAACCCTTCCCTTCGGGATTTGCCTCGATCTGGTACTCAAGATAACCGTCAGGCGCCGCGGATTTTAAGATGATGATCTCGCCTTTCTCCCCGGTCACCTCGAGAAGCCGGCGGCCGTTCTGGTAACTGCTGAGACGGGAAACCCTTTTCTTCTGGTCATCGTAGCGGAGATGGGCTTTTCCTGCCAACTTCCCATTCTCAAAGAGATCCCCGTCCCTCGGCCGCTCGTCGGCTCCTAGGACCCATTCCGAGGTCTTGACGCCCTTTTCATCGAAGAAGGCGCGCCGGCATGTTTTTTCGCATTTTGTCCGGCTCACTCTCCTGCCGTTTCGAACCTCCTCATCCCAGAGGAGCCTGCCTTCTCTGTCTCTCTTTTCCTTGCTCGCAGTCGTCCCGCCCGGCTCGGCGTCGGTCCTAAGGGAGGCGCCATCCGCGTCATAGTCGTAGCTGATGGCAATCTCCTTTTTCTCCTGAAAAAGCGTTCCGGCCAGGGGCCTCAAGGTTTCATCCAGCCTGTACTCGGCGACCTTCCTACCCTCGGGATCCTCATTGGTCTGAAGGCATGCCTTTTGTTTGTGGTCGCAGGTGAGGAGGGAATTTCCCTCCTTCGTCCGCGACCTGCGGCTCAAGAGCTTCCCTCCCTGAACCGCGTCCTCCTGTCGGTCACCGTTGTCCCACAGGGTGACGCTCGTGTAGCTCCCAGGCTCCCCATGGGCGAATACGGTCTTCGAGGTCCTCGTCTTGGCCCCCGCGCTGACCTGGAAGCGCTCGATCTCAAGGGAACGGTTTTGGCCGTCCTGGAGTTCCACCTCCTCCCGGCCTCCCGCCAACCGCGTCGTGAGCCTCCGTCCCTCCGACGTTTTTTGGGCCCAGGTCTTGGACAAAATCTCCCCCCGATCATTGTGGCTCTTCTGCCAGACCAGACTTCCCTCTGCGTCCGTCTGGACGACCGTCAGGGGCTGGCCCTTTCTCCTGATCGTCTGCCTCAGGCCATCAGGGCTGTAGGAGATATCCCCCTCAACCGCCCCTCCCTCCCCGAACTCCTGCGTGCGGGCCGGGAGGCCATTCAAATAGGTGGTCCTTGAAACGAGGTGGCCCTGATCATCTTCAACATCCACCTCCTGGGTCTGGCCGTCTTTGTGGCGTTCGAAAATCTTGTTTTTGACCAGCCCTTGGTCATCAAATTGAACCGTGGTTGAGAGATCGCCATAGGTCGTCGTCTCGGAGGCAAGCCTCTTCTTGGAATCATAGGATTTCACCACTTCGCTCCCATCCTTCTTGGTCAGGCGCTCCACCCAACCTCCCTCCTTCTGGGGAAAGATGGAGAGGGTGTTTCCGTCAGGATCCGTCGTAGTCTTTGCCACGACCTTGCCTTCCCTGTCTCGCATCACCGAGTCCGCGGGCTCCCCGGCGATGAATCCCTGCTCCAGGTTCGTCCCCTCTCGGTGGTCTAACTTTTTGTAGCGGGAGATCCTCCCTTGGGGATCGTATTGGTAAGTCTCTTCAGAAATCAAAGTCCGATCGGGCAGGCTCTTCGTAGTGGAGGCAAGAGGCATCTGGTTTGAGTTCAGCTTGGACTCCGTCAAGGTCGGGCTTTCAGGCGGAGGGTTGTAGCTGACCTGGGTGTAGGTGCCCGTATAGGGCTCCTCGGGGTCCTCCGGGACTGGCCCATCGGGAGTTACCTTGACGACGGAGCCTTCTTCCGTGACATACCACTCATGGCATCGGCCCGTTTTCATCGCATAGCATGCTGGGTAGGTTTTCTTGGGTTTCGAGGGCTCCCCCAATGCCTTTTCGAGCCCATCGCAGACCGGATCCTGCTCCGGCGAGGCTTGTGGGGCTTCGGTGCCAGCCGGGAGGTCCCGCCTTCCGCCCGCCTGTTGGGCATCCCGGGCCGAGGAAAGGGCCTTGGCAGCCAGGATCTGCCCAGGGTCTCTCGAGGCTCCGGCCATGGGCTCCTTGGCGTGAGCCAAGCAGGGGAGTCCCGAGAGGCCAGCCCAGACGAAAATCAACCCCCAGCCTTTCATCTCGCCTCCAGGCCCTTGAGGACCAGGGCCTCGCCCTTGGCCAAGGCCTTCTGTTCGGCCGGGTTGAGAACGATGCCCTTGGCCGGAGCCTTGCGCAGCTCCTTGGCCGCCTGGGCGAGCTGGGCCTGATCCTTTCGGATCTTCTTGAGCAGTCCCGAATCCCATCTCTTGACAAAGGGAGAATGCCGCTTTTCCTCCTGGGAATAGACCCCGCCCCTTAGCCCGGAGGAAACCGTCTCGGCATCGGCCTTGAGTAGCTCGTTTCCTCCGGCAGCCTCGCAACCCTGGGAGCAGAGTTCCGCTCCCTTGAGAAGGATCTTTTGGATCTCCTCCAAGTCCTCTCCCTTCGCCTCCTCGATCTTCTTGGCCGTTTTCAGGATCCTCTCACAGGAGGTGGGGCAGGAATCCGGGTCTCTTGGGACCGATTCCAGGTCTTTGCCGTATTTCGCCAGGATCTCCGAAAGCCCTTCCTTCCCGTCTTCCGCGATCGATCTCCCGATGAAGATGCATGTGGCCCAATCGAAAGGCCCGGGAGGGATGATTCCCGGCACTCCCTCCCCCTCCAAAGGTGAAGGTGAAACCGCTGGCGCCTCGCCCGTATGGGGTTGAGCCGCAAGATCCAAGCCTTCCGAGCGCTCATCCTCCTTTGCCCATTTTTCGAGGCAGGCGAGTTGCTCCTCAGCTAGAGAGTCCGAGACCTTCTCCAACCCTTCCTTCGCCAATTCGGGCTTGGCCTCCAAAACCTCGGAGAGAACCTCGCCCCTCGCCCCAATTCCGGAAAGGCCCTATCCTGAGGTCTCCGCTTTGTCCGGAAGGACCTTCCTTTCCCACTCCGAGCGTAGGGCTGGACGGAGCTTCCGGTAGTCCTCAGGAGGGATCTCTCCTGACATGTCCGTTGCCAGCGCCCTGGCCTGATATTGGTCTTCGTAAGCCTTCCCCTCGAGGGGGGAGCCGTCCGCGTTCACCCGGTAGAATCCATCCTTGGCACGGGCAAACCTTGCCTCCTGGGCTTTCCGGAGCCGGCCGTGCTCCGAAGGATCAAGGACCCTGCTCTTCTCCTCGGCCGCAAGTCTCTGGTAGGAGGCGGCGTAGGCAGAGTCTCCGAGAGGACCATCCTTGCCAGTGATGTAGAAGCTGTCCCCATAGCGTCTAAAGACAGTATCGGCTTGCCTTGTGTCAGCCTCGCTGACCGGCACGAAGCGGTTTCCGATCTTCTTGTGGGGAGCCTCCCGCATCTGCTCCAAGAGGGCATATTCAGCGGGGCTCATGAGCCCTGGGACCCCTTCCTTGCCAGCAAGGCGGGTGTAGACTCCCTCGTATGCCTGTTGCCTGGCTTCAGGCTCCGAGGAGTCCTTGCCGGTCGCTATTCCAGCCTTCTCGCCTCCTTCCCCTACGATGGCAATGAAGCTGCCCGCGTACTTCTCGAAGA
>CAYLZQ010000243.1:0-4078 GCA_964388045.1 uncultured Elusimicrobia bacterium
TCATCCCGTTCCCCAACCGCTTCGAGGGTTCCAAGGCCAAAAAGGACCTGCTCGGGCTCTTGACCACGCCGGAGGCCCGGAGCGCCTTGCTCAATCGCGCCGTGGAGGGCCTGCGACGACTGGAGGCTAAGCAGGAGTTTACCGCCTGCGCCAGCGTCCAGGAGGCTGGACAAACCTACAGGCGGCAATGCGACAGCGCCTTCGAGTTCATCTCCGAACGCCTGGAAGCGAAGGCGGGGACCGTCCTGGGCAAGGCTGACGCCTACGAGGCGTATAAGCAGTGGGCCGCCAAGGCCGGAATACCCCACCCGGCCAGCCAGCGGGCCTTTAACAAGCGCCTGGGCGAGGTCCTGGGGGTCGTGGAGGGCCGAGAGGATGGCGTAAGGGTCTGGGCGGAGTTGGCCTGGAAGGCGGAGCCGGTCGAATGACTACCGGGTTTTACCGGGTTTACCGGGTATTTCCCACTCTAAAGACTTTTTGAGGTAGAGGTAGGAGAAAGAGGAAAGAAGTAGAGAATACCCGGTATTCCCGGTAAAGCCGGTATGGACAAAGGCAGAAACCAAGGAAGGTGCTGCATAGAAGCCAAATGGAGTTGAGTAGCATTTAAAATGGTTTTTTCCTGAGCGATGCTTTACGTCCTACAATAGATTTAGGCAAACATGAGCTGGTATGGTAGAGATGCCGTCGAAAGCTATCCCGCCTTGGTGGCAAGAGCCGTAAAGGCTACCGGCCTTCTGGAGGAGTCCGCCCCCTTTGAGATTAAAGAACCTATCAGGCTATACCGTCCTGCCAGGTTTCCCCGGCATTGGGAAGTCACGGAGAACACCGTTAGCGTAGAGCTACATAGTCGGGATGCCCTCTCCCGAAGCCTCCTGGTGTCCTGGGTCTCGGAGGGAGAGCCTCACGAAGAATGCATCTGTGTCGTGAAGCAGCCTTGTCACTTGGGCGGGAGCCGCTGGTGGCTCTTGTGCCCGGTGTCCCTTTGGCTCCGGGACCGCTTTACGGGCCGGGAGGGATGGCAGGGCTGTGAGCGTCCGCAATACGCGCTTTACTTTCGACAGGGACGGTTTGGCTGCCGGTCCTGCCAGCGTCTCACCTACCGGACTTGCCAGAGAGGCCTAAGAGCCAGGGCATTCGAGAAGGGGCTGGGTTATTAAATGTCCAGTGTGGGCCTTTGGACCCTTGCAGGATGACGACATGAATTTTATAATGTTGCTATGGCTCAAGCTCCGACATTGCGGGAGGTCTTCATCAGCGAATTCGGAGAGGAGGAGTTCGAGAAACTCTCCTATCGACTTAAGAAGTTATTTGTGCAGATTGACTCCCTCCCTACCTCCAAGCGGCCTGTCCCCAAACGCCAGCTAGAAGCAGCCCTCGGCTAGGTGCTAAGGCGTCATTTTCTGATAGATGCATCCGCCCTGGTTCCCTTTTTTCTGCCCGAAGCCTCGTCGGAAGGTCATAAGGCACGCGCAGCCATTGCCAAACTTCTGAGCCTACGGGAGGACGGGCGAGCCTTCCTGCACGTGCCCAACTTCTGCATGGCCGAGTGCTCCAAAGCCTTTGCGGCGGTAATTTACAAAAGGACGAAATCTCAGGAGAAGGCTCTCGGCGAGTATCGGGCCCTGGTCGAAACCTTGCTGGACACGGTTTCACGTTCACGGAAAGGACTCATCCAGTCGCACGAACTGACTCGAAAACATCTCGTGGACATAGAGGACATCTTCCATGCCCAATGGTCGCTCAAGCCACGGCACATGGATAAGCTCCTCAGCGGCCTTGATGCCTTGATTCTGTCCGTGGGCCGCAGCCTCCACAAGACCTACGGCCCGGACAACGTCCGCGTGGTCACGGCGGACCAATGGATGGCGACGGTATGCAACCAAAACCAGAACTTCCTGCCAAAAGCTATCTACGTCTATTCCGACCCTATCCCGGACAGGTAAAAGCCGATGGGTCTTTGGGCCCTTGAAATTGCCAGCCAGAGGGGCCAAACTAAGAGTGCTACCAGGCGTTGCCCCGAGGGTTTTCGTTTTGGGGTCTTGGTGCGGAAACCTTCGGGTTGTCCGGCAGCCACCAAGGCCCCTTGTTATTTGAGGCGGACCGAAAACCTGACCTTCACGAAATTGGTATACTCGGCGAGTTCGGGCGTGGTTTTGGGAAGGCTCTCCGTCGGGCGTAGTTCAATGGTAGAATAGGAGCTTCCCAAGCTCCGGACGTGGGTTCGATTCCCATCGCCCGCTCGTTTTGATGCTCGCCCTTTTCCTAGGAGGCCTGCTCTCAAGCCCGGTCGGCGCCGCCTCCTTGACGGCTGAGGACCTCACGGCCCGGGGCCATGCCCTCTACTTTGAGGGGCGGCACGCCAAGGCCGTGGAGAGCTACGTCCAGGCCGTGCGCCTGAGCTCGAGCTCCATCGAGGCCTGGCTCAGCGGGGGGGTCGTCCTGGAGGAAACGGGCCAGCCCCGGAAGGCGGCGCGCTGGTATGAGCGGGCGGCCGAGCTCTCGGGCGGAGCCGGGATCTTAAGCGCCCTGGGCTGGGCCCGCTACAGGAGCGGGGACCTGGGAGGGGCCCGAGAAGCCTTCCAGCAGGCCCTGGCCCGGGACTCTGGGCATCCCTACGCCCTGCTCGGCCTGGCCCGGATCGAGATCGAAAGCTCAAGGCCCCAGGCGGCCCTGGCCCTCCTCGAGCGGGCCCGGAAGGCTGCTCCCCTCCTCAACCTGGTCCCCTATTACCAAGGCCGCGCCTACGAGCTCTTGGGGGAGGAGGAGAGGGCCGCCCAGGCTTACCGGGAGGCCGTGCGCTCAGACGCCTATTTCATCGAGGGCCGCGATCCCCTGGCCAGGGCGAGCCTGCGCGAAAAGAATTACCAGGAGGCCTGGAGGCATCTCTCCAGGATCCTGGACGCGGAGCCGCATCTCAAGCGCTTCCAGGCCCTGCTCAGGAGGATCCGGCCCCGGCTTTCGCGCGGACAACTCATGCGCCCAAGCGGCCTCCATCGCCCGATCCCCTATCTCGCTGAGTCCGAGCAGGAGGGCCCTCTCGTCAGGGTCGGGATCGAGACCGACTCCCTGGGCAGGCCCCGCCCCCGCCAGTCCGTGGGCTTCCAGGCAAGCTCCGACTTCCTGCTGGTGGATGCCCGAGGCCGGAAGCTGGCCGAGGGAAGGGCCGAGGAGCTCTGGCAGGCGCGCCTGAGACGCTTCAAGAAGAGCCTGATGCTGGTGGTCTCCGATCCCACGGGAAGGATCGTCTTAGTGCGCCAGACCTCAGTCCTGATACGCCCCAAGTCCCCGGGGGGCTTCATAGCCTTGAAGGGCGTGCGCCCGCCGGCCGACGAGCCCAGCTCCTGGATGTCGGGCAGGCTCCTGAGGGGAGAGGTGGAGCTCGCGCTCTTCGGCTCCCGCCTTAGGATCGTCAACATCCTGGACCTCGAGAGCTACACCCATGGGGTCCTCTCGGCCGAGATGCCGATCAGTTCCCCCCTGGAGGCCTTGAAGACCCAGGCGGTGCTGGCCCGCACCCACGCCCTCCGCATCCTCCAGGTCACGCGCCGCCACCGCAGGCAGGGCTACGACCTCTGCGACCAGCAGCACTGCCAGGTCTACGAGGGCCTCCGCGCCGAGAGCCCGAGGTCTCGGGAGATCGTGAGCGCCACCCGCGGCCGGATCGTGACCTACGTGGGCAGGCCCGCCCACACGATCTACTTCTCCAACTGCGGGGGCACCACCCAGAGCGGCAGAGAATTGAACGGCTGGGGCGACCTCCCCTACTGGACCGGCATAGCCGACGGCAAAGGCCTGGGCCCTCCGCGCTCCCCCTGGGAACTGCGGGAGCACCTCCTGACCTGGCCGAGCGCCTACTGCCAGCCCTCAAACCACACCCATCCCTCACTCTTCCGCTGGAAGCGCCTCATCCCGTTCAAGGACCTGGAGGAGAAGCTCGACCGGAGGCTGCGCATCGGGCGGCTCCTCTGGGTCCGCCCCCTGAGGCGCTCCCGATCCGGCAACGTCAACTCCCTGCTCGTCCAGGGGAGCAGGCGCGCGGTGAGGCCCATCGGGTGGATGGCCGCAGCGACGTATACAG
>CAYLZQ010000244.1:0-4025 GCA_964388045.1 uncultured Elusimicrobia bacterium
GCACGACGTCTGCCTGCAGAACCTGCCCGTGCTCTTCGCCCTCGACCGCGGGGGCCTGGTCGGGGAGGACGGTCCCACCCACCACGGGGTCTTCGACCTCTCCTACCTGCGGATGATGCCAAACATCACGGTCATGGCCCCCGCCGACGAGAACGAGCTCCAGCACATGCTCAGGACCGCCCTCTCCCTGGGCGGACCGGTCGCCCTCCGCTACCCCCGCGGGGCCTCGGTCGGAGTCCCGCTGGACCCCGAGCCCAGGCTCCTGCCTGTGGGCAAGGGAGTCCGCTGGAAGGATGGAAAAGACGTCACGCTCCTTGCCATCGGCAACCGCGTCCACCCCGCGATGGAGGCCGCCCATCTCCTCGAGGGCCTGGGCATCTCGGCCGGGGTCCTCAACATGCGTTTTGTCAAGCCCTTGGACCGGGAGCTCCTGGAGGAGGCCGCAGCCCGCACCCGGCGCCTGGTCACGATCGAGGACAACGTCCTCGCGGGAGGCTTCGGGAGCGCGGTCCTGGAGGCCCTGGGAGGCTCCCCCCAGGTCCTGAGGATCGGCATCCCGGACCGCTTCGTCGAGCACGGGGCCCCTGCCCTCCTCTATGAAGCCGCTGGCCTCTCCCCCCGGAGGATCGCCCAGAGGGTGGCCGAGTGGCTGGGGCTTGCGGCCCAGGTTCCGGAGAAGGCGCTAACCTAAGACCATGGCCCCTCAAGTGAAGATCGAGAAGCTCGTTCTCGCCAAGCTCAGGGGCTTCTGCGCCGGTGTGGTGCGCGCCATCGACGTGGTGGAGAAGGCCCTGGAGGTCTGCGGAGGGAAGGTCTACGTCCGCCACGAGATCATCCACAACCGCTACGTGGTCGACGGCCTCCGGGCCAAGGGGGCGGTCTTCGTGGAGGACCTCTCCGAGGTGCCGGCAGGCTCCTGGCTCATCTTCTCGGCCCACGGGGTGAGCCCAGCGGTCGTCCAGGAGGCCAGGCGGCGCAGCCTCAGGCTCATAGACGCCACCTGCCCCCTGGTCACCAAGGTCCACCTGGAGGCGATCGCCCTCGCCAAGCGCGGCTACACCATCATCCTGATAGGCCACAGGGACCACGTGGAGACGATCGGGACCATGGGAGAGGCCCCGGACCACATCCAGGTGGTAGGAAGCGTGGAAGAGGCCCGCGAGGTCGAGGTCCCGGACCCGGAGAAAGTGGCCTACCTCACGCAGACCACCCTCTCCCTGGACGACACCCAGGAGATCGTGGAGGTCCTCCAGAAGCGCTTCCCCAGGCTCCACCCCCCGGCCAAGGACGACATCTGCTACGCGACCCAGAACCGCCAGAACGCGGTCAAGGCCATGGTCCCCAGCGTGGACCTGATGCTGGTCCTGGGAGCCCCCAACAGCTCCAACTCCATGCGCCTGAGGGAGGTGGCCGAGTCCAAGGGAGTGCGCTCCTACCTGATCGAGCGCGCCTCCGACATCAGGGAGGAATGGCTGGCCGGGGTGCGGACCCTGGGCCTGACCTCGAGCGCCTCGGCCCCGGAGGTCCTGGTCCAAGAGGTCGTCAGGCGCTGCCGGGAGCGCTACGGGGTCATCCGGGTCGAGGAGTTCGAGACGGTGGAGGAGGACGTGCACTTCTCCCTGCCCTACGAGCTCGAGAAGCTCGTCAAGCCCTCGCCCGCGTGAACCGCATCTGATAAACTATGAGCATGACGATCCCAGAACCGACGACCGAAGAGACCAAGGCGGAGATCCATCCCCCACCTGAGGAAGAGAAGGATCCCTCCCGCCCGCCCCAGCGCAAGCCTCCCTCGCGCGGGATCTGCCGTCGCTGCGGCCAAAACCGCCCGGTGAACCGCCTGCTGCTCTGCTATCCCTGCTGGGTCAAGACCGAGCTCGAGAAGACCGGCTGGCGGGAGGGGATGCCCCACCCCGACTGGTGCCGCTGCGAGGGCTTGAGAGAGCACTCCCGCCGCTCGGACGGGAATTAGTCGTCTACCGGAAGACCGTTTTTCGGTAGTGGGCGAGCTCCGCGATGGACTCGCGGACGTCGGAGAGGGCCTCGTGCTGCTTGGTCTTCGAGTAGCGGTACTTCTCGCCGGGATACCAGCGCAGGACAAGCTCCTTGAGCGTGGAGACGTCTATGGAGCGGTAGTGGAAGTAGTCGTGCAGGCGCGGCATGTACTTGATCAGGAAACGCCGGTCCTGGCCGATGGTGTTTCCGCAGAGGGGCGCCTTCTGTGGCGGGCAAAACCGCGCGACGAATTCCAGGGTCCGGGCCTGGGCTTCCTCCATGGTCGCGCGCGAGTTCCTGGCCCTCTCGGTCAAGCCCGACTTCCCGTGCTGCTCCCGGCACCAGGGGTCCATGGTCCTGAGGACCTCCTCCGGGTGGTGGATCGCGAGGCAGGGCCCCTCGGCCACGACGCTCAAGTCGCTGTCCGTGATGACCGTCGCGATCTCAAGGATGGTGTCTCTCTCGGGGTCCAGGCCCGTCATCTCGAGGTCCATCCAGGCCAGGTTCTTCTCGTCCTGCATGGTTTCCGCTCTGCCGAGCTCCGGTTTTCGGCTCACGCCTTCAACCACTTCCTCGCCTACCCGCCTTCGGCGGCTCCCCAGGCTCGGTCGCAACCATTTCTGACCGAGCGATAACGCGAGGGAATGCCGCCTCGAAAACTCCGTTAGGAAGCGGCCTCGCAGACCCGCTACGCGGGTGCCCCTGCTCGGTCATGGATGGGCATGATACAAATATGCGCGAGACGAAGTCGAGCGCCGCGGAATCCCGGCAGTTTCGTTTCATTTAGGATTGGACCGAAAACGCTTGACAAGGGCCTGGGGGTCCTGTTAGACTAGCGCTTGAGAGGGAGGCAACGATTCAGTTCAAACGAGGGAGGAACCAAACGATGCAGAACGCACCAGTTGGAAGGATCGGGGCTCTGCTTGCGACCCTGGGCATTCTCATGGCCGCAGGCTGCGCCACCAAGCCCGCCCCGGGCTCCATCGCGGAGAAGTCCCCGGAGTGGGTCAACAAGGGCTCAGGGGCTTTCAAGGACGCGGGCCAGAGCATCTTCTACGGGGTAGGCATCGCCCAGGGCATCCGCAACCGGGCCCTTTCGGTGACCGCCGCGGACGACCGGGCCAGGGCCGAGATCGCCAAGACCATGAACAGCTACGTCACGGTCCTGACCAAGGACTACATGGCCTCGACCACGGCCGGGAGCATGGACAAGTCCAGCGAGGAGCAGCACGTGACCCAGACCCTGAAGAACTTCGCCAAGTTCACGCTCCACGGGGCGGTCATCGTGGATCACTGGAAGGATCCGGCCGACGGGACCATGTTCGCGCTGGCCAAGCTCGACATGAACGCGATCAAGAAGACCCTCGAGGAGTCCAAGGAGCTTGATTCCAGGGTGCGCGACTACGTGAGGGCGAACGCCGAGAAGGCCTTCGACGAGCTCTCGGCCGAGGAAGCCAAGCACTGAGGCCCGGCATGACGCAAAGGGCTCTTGGCGTGTCTCTGGCCGCGCTCCTGCCGCTTTTGGCTGGATGCGCGGCCACCCAGGTCCAGCGCATGGACGTGGGAGAGGTCAAGGACATCAGCGGCAAGTGGAACGACACCGACTCGCGGCTGGTGGCCGAGGAAATGATCCGGGACTGCCTCTCGAGGCCTTGGCTCGCCAAGGCCGCCTCCGAGGAGGGCAAGCCCCCGACCGTGATCGTGGGGACGGTGCGCAACCAGAGCCACGAGCACATAGCCACGGACACCTTCGTCGAGAACCTCCAGAGGGAGCTGATCAACTCGGGGAAGGTGGAGTTCGTGGCCTCCAAGGGAGAGCGCGGGGAGGTCCGGGATGAGCGCCTGGACCAGGACGTCCATGCCTCCGAGGAGACCCGCAAGGCCCACGGCCAGGAGGCGGGGGCCGACTTCATGCTCTCAGGTACCATCAACTCGATCCAGGACCGCGAGGGGGGCAGCGAGGTGGTCTACTACCAGACCAACCTCAAGCTCCTCAACATGAAGACCAACAAGATCTCCTGGA
The DNA here is from genome assembly GCA_964388045.1 of uncultured Elusimicrobia bacterium. Taxonomy (GTDB): domain Bacteria; phylum Elusimicrobiota; class Elusimicrobia; order UBA1565; family UBA9628; genus CAYLZQ01. Next base: position 4,016 of record CAYLZQ010000244.1, read on the forward strand.
ACGGGGAGAA
>CAYLZQ010000245.1:0-4025 GCA_964388045.1 uncultured Elusimicrobia bacterium
CGTCCGAGAGCCTGCGGTCCCTGGCCTTCTCGAGACATCTCACGGCGACGTCAGGGGAGGAGGCGTCGCGGCAGAGGCCGGCGGCGTGGGCGTCCGAGAGCCTGCGGTCCCTGGCCTTCTCGAGGCAACTCATGGCGACGTCAGGGGAGGAGGAGTCGCGGCAGAGGCCGGCGGCGTCGGCGTCCGAGAGTGCGCGGTCCCTGGCCTTCTCGAGGCAGCTCACGGCGACGTCGGGGGAAGGCGCGGCGCGGCAGAGGCTTGCGGCGTGAGCGTCCGAGAGCCCGCGGTCCCTGGCTTTTTCAAGGCATTTGACCGTCATGTCTCCCAGGCTGTAACGGCACAGGAGGGCCGCCTCAGGCCCGGCCATGCGCCTGGCTTTAGCCTGATCGAAGCAGCGGAAGGCCGTGCCGGCTGAGTGAGTGCCGCGGCAGAGGCTTGCCGCCTCCGAGAGGGCCAGCTTCTTGGCCTTGGCGGTCTCGTAACAGCTTAGGGTTTGAGCCGCGACGGCCGCGCCCTGGCACAGTTCGACCGCATCCGACGCGCCGAGGCCCTGCCTGCGGGCCTTTTCGAAGCAGCGCTCCACCTCGGCCGCGTTGATCCCAGGCAAGAGCGGCAGCAGCCGGCCCAGGGCCTGCGGGAGGGCCGCCTGAGGGGCGCTCCTGAGGGCTTTCCCGGGGTCTATCCCCCGGTCGAAATCGACTTGGGCCGCGGCAGGGAGCGCCGCGAAAAGAAGAAAGAGCGAGGCGAGAACCAGCGGAAGCGGATTCACGGTTTTTTTCTCCTCAAAGGTCCTTGTCATCAGGAGGCGGAGCCTACCGGATGTCCAGGCAGGGGCCGTGGCCTTTTCCATCGTTGCGGCAATCCTTGTAGCCCTCGCGGGCGGCGAGGCAGGAGCCGTGGCCGTATCCATCATCACGGCAGTCCTGATAGCCTTCCTGGGCCCCGAGGCAGGTTCCATGTCCGTTGCCTGTCTCGCGGCAGGCCTTGTAGCCTGCCCCGGCCCCGAGGCAGACGCCGTGCCCCTGGCCCGCCTCGCGGCAATCCTTGTAGCCCTTCTGGGCCCCGAGGCATGTCCCGTGCCCCTGACCCGCCTCGCGGCAGGCCTTGTAGCCTGCCCCGGCCCCGAGGCAGACGCCGTGCCCCTGGCCCGCCTCGCGGCAATCCTTGTAGCCTTCCCTGGCCTCCAGGCATGCCCCGTGCCCGCCGCCTGCCTCGCGGCAATCCTTGTAGCCCTTCTGAGCCCCGAGGCAGACTGCCCTGGAGTAGCCCGTCTCGCGGCAGTCCTTGTAGCCGGGCTGGGCTCCCATGCAGACCCCGTAGGGGTGGCCCTCGTCGCGGCAGGCCTTGTAGGCGGAGGAGAGGTCAGTCCCCTGCCCAGGGACTCCGGCCGCCTCCCACTGGGCCTGGCCTGCGACCGGCGCGATTCTGGGCGCCTCCCTGACTCCGGCGATGTCCAAGAGCTCTTCCATGGCCGAAGACGCATGGGCCAGTCCCGCGCAAGCAAGAAGGAACGACAAGGCTGTGATCTGGGTTTTCATGGGAGCATCCTACCCAAATGGCCCAGGGCTCGTCAAGGTCTCCTTGACCGGACCGGAATCTCAGGCGCTGGCGCCTGAGAGGTTGCGGAGGCGTTCCTCGTCCAAGAGGACAAGGTCTTTCTGGCTCTTCTTGATGAGGCCCCGGCTCTCGAAATCCTTGAGGAGGCGCACCGCGGTCTCGATGGTCAGCCCCGCCATCTCGGCCAGGTCCCGGCGCTTGAGGCCGGTGACCAGGGCGTGGGGCCTGCCGTGCTTCTTCATGCGCAGCAGGACGTCGGCCAGGCGCCCGCGGGCGGGCTTGAAGGCGATGTCGCGGGCCTTGTTTTCCCCCCGGCGCACGTCCCTGGCCAGTTCCCGCAGGAGGGCGAGAGAGGCCTGGGAGAAGCGGGTCAGGAACTCCAGGAAGGTCTTCTCATCGACCATCGAGATCACGCTGGGCTCCAGGGCCTCGGCCGTGCCGGTGTAGGGCCCCTCCTTGGCCAGCAGGGTGATCTGGCCGAGGAGGTCTCCCGGAGACTCGATGCGCGTGATCAGTTGCTGTCCGGTGCGGCTCGACTTGTAGATCTTGACCTTGCCAGTGCAGACGACGTAGACCCCCTGGGGGTTGGTCCCCTCGTGGAAGATCACCTCCCCGGCCTTGAAGGGGTTGGCCAGGCGCATCTCGCGCCAGACCTTCTTGGCTTCCTTGGTCCCCAGAAGGTCGTAGAGGCAGTTCTTCTTGTAAGGGCACCAATCGCAGTTCGGGGCCTCTCGTCTCAAGAAGGGCATAGAAGCGAAGGAGTACTGTTACCAAGATAGCACTTATCCAGAACCGGGTTCAATAAGAGGAACGCGCAACGCGCGAGCGTTAGCGATGGCGCAGCCGGGGTCCAGCGGGTGCGGAGCTCCCCTGTAGGAGGAACGCTAGAAAAACCTACCGTCGAGCCTGGAGGCGCTCCTGGTAGTCGCCGAGCATCCGGGCAAAGCCCGGGAGGTCCCGAACGGGCTCAAGCTCGGCGTCGGTCTTGGCCAGGAGCAGGTACTTGCGCAGTTCTCCCTGGGAGGGGGCGCTCCGGAATGTCTCTCCCAGGGCCCTCAAGGACTCGGCATATTGCCCGGAGAGGGAGTAGGCTAGGGCCAGTCGGTAGTGGGCCGAGACGTTGGCGGGCAGGTCCCGGACGGATCGTTGAAGGGAGCGGATGGCCTCGCTGGAGAGGCCCAGCCTGTGGTAGCAGGTCCCGATCTTTTCGTGGATGGCTCCCGTCTGGCTGGGGCTCAAGGCCCCGGATTCCTGGTTGAGGGTTAGGGCCTGCCGGTAGGCATCGATCGCCTCGCGGCAGCGAAGGAACTTGAACTCCTGGTCGGCGGTTGCCGCCTGCTCCAGGACGGGGTCATGCCGGCTCAGGGAGCGGCTCTCGGGAGCCTCGCGCACCGAGTCGCGCAACTCGTAGACGTCGCCAGATCCTCGGGCCTGGGCCAAGATTCCGCCCTCCGGGATGGAGGCTCCCGCGCCAGTCACGAGTTCCTGGTGGGCGGGGCTTCGGAGCATCGCGGAAAAGAAGGGGTTTTTCTCGATGAGCTTCCGGATGGCGGCCTCCCTGCCCGCGGCGCGCGCCAGCTTGAGGCTGAGGGCGAGGTTGGCCGCGGATTTTTGGATCTCGCCCATCTGGTAGCGAAGCCTCGCGGCATAGAGCGGCAGCATGGGGTTGCGGGGCGCGGCCTCAAACGCCTTCTTGTAGGCCTCGATCGCCTTCTCGGTGGCTCCCAGGGCCTCGTAAGAGAGGGCGAGGCTGTGGTAGAGCCTGTAGGGCTGGTTGACCGCGCGGAGCTCAGGGTCCAGGTCCAGGGCCATGGTGTAGGCCTTGATTGTCTCGGTGGCGTCGGTTTTGTCCGCGCTCTCGGGGCTGCCGCTTATGAAGCCCCGCTGGTAGTGGGCGTAGCCTAGCAGGAAGTAGGAGGTGCTGTCGCGCTTGAGTTTGGCGGCCTTGGCGAAATGGCTGATGGCCGCGCCGTAGGCTTTGTGCTCGAGCTCCGAGAGGCCCAGCCGGATCTCGGCCTCCCCGCGAGCGGCCAGCGCGGGAGAAGCTGAGAGGACGACGGCCAGCAGCGCGGCCGCGGTCTGGGATATCTTCATTGGTCTTTCCCCCATGCTCCTTGCCCCTCTCCTTATATACACGGCCCGGCTTTATCTTGCTTTTATACACGGCCCGGCTTCATCTTGCTTTCATAGTCTAGCGGCTCGCAGCTTGCCCCGCTAGGGTCCCTGGGCCCAGCCGGCCTTGGGCCCTTGGGCCCAGCCCCTCTCGCCATTGATTCTAGCCGGGAATCTTTACAGGACCATTGCGGGGCTTTAAAAGCTCGGTAAGAGGCTGGGGTTCGTAGGCGCGCTTCGAGAGATGGTATAATGGACCGGTCGGTGGCTGTAGCTCAGCCCGGTTAGAGCGTTCGGCTGTGAACCGAAAGGTCGCGGGTTCAAATCCCGTCAGCCACCCCATTTGAGGCACGGAC
>CAYLZQ010000246.1:0-4024 GCA_964388045.1 uncultured Elusimicrobia bacterium
GGGGAGCCTCCGCGCGCGAGCTCCTGGGCCATCTCCAGGGACCTCAGGGCCCTCTCCCAGCGCCTGCGCGCGACCCAGACCCGCGCCTCCCCGAGGGCGGCCCGGAAGTCGGAAGGGGCAAGCTCCCGGGCCCGCTCAAAGGCCCTGAGGGCCGCCTGGGGGCGATCCGCCCTGAGGCTGGCCTTTCCCAGCTCCAGGAAGCCCTCGGGCTCCTCGGGCCTCAAGGCCGAATGCTCGGCCAGGTCCCGGGCCGCCTCTTGGGGCCTGCCCAGGCGCAGGAGGATGCGGCCGCGCAGGAAATGGGCCCCGGCGTTCCTGGGATCGAGGTCCATGGCCTTGGCCAGGTCCGGCAGGGCCTCGGAGAGCCCCCCAAGCCGGGAGCGGGCCTCCCCGCGACGGAAGTGGCAGTTGGCGAGGAGGGCCGCGCCGTGGGAGCTCTGCCAGGCGCGGATCGCCCGGGTGTAGTACTCGATTCTCTCCTCGGGCTCCCCGCGGCCCTCGGCCTTGCGCAGCAGGCCCAGGAACTCGTCGGTCCCCCAGGCGGCTCCCGGGAGGAGGGCCAAAAGCGGCAGGAGTCGCGGGATCAATCCTCGGTGAAGCTGAAGCGGTGCTCGCGCCAGAAGCGGCGGATGGCCTCCCAGCCCTCCTCGGCCCTGTCCACGATCTTGAAGAGCCGCGTGTCCTCCCAGGAGATCATCCCCTGCTGGGCCAGGTACTCGAAGTCGATGGCCCGCTTCCAGAACTCGCGGCCGAAGAGGATGATCGGGATCGGGCGCTTCTTGCCGGTCTGCACCAGGGTCAGGGTCTCGAAGAGCTCGTCTAAGGTCCCGTAGCCCCCTGGGAAGGCCGCCAGGGCCTTGGCCCGCATCATGAAGTGCATCTTGCGCAGGGCGAAGTAGTGGAACTGGAAGGAGAGCTCGGGGGTGATGTAGGGGTTGGGGTCCTGCTCGTGGGGGAGGGTGATGTTGAGGCCGATGCTGATGGAGCCGGCCTCGTAGGCCCCCCGATTGGCCGCCTCCATGATCCCCGGGCCTCCCCCGGTCACGATCACGAACTCCAGGCTCTTGTCGCTCTGCTGGGCCCGCGAGATCAAGGCGGCGAAGCGCCTGGCCTCCTCGTAGTATTTGGACTGCGCCAGGCGCATCTGGGCCTTCTTCAAGCGCCGCCTCAGGGCGTCGCTTTTGGCGTCGGCGGCGTGGAGCCTCCTGGCCTCCTCGAGCTGGCCGAGGGCCTCGCCCGGGGGGAGGATGCGCGCGGAGCCGAAGACCACGATGGTCGAGCGGATCTTGTGCTCGCGCAGGATCGTCTCGGGCTTCATGAGCTCAAGCTGGAAGCGCACAGGGCGCAGGTCTTTCTTGCGCATGAAGCCCAGGTCCTCGTAGGCCTTGACGTAGGCGCGGGAGGATTTGATGCGGCCGATGAGCTCCGCCTTTCGCTCGGGGGAGAGGGCGTCTCGGGTTTCCGTTTTCATGGGATCTTGAGCCTTTGGGGGAGCCAGAGGCTTAGGGCCGGGACGTAGGTCACCAGGGCCAGGGCCCCCAGGAGGATGAGCCAGAAGGGCATGGTCGCCCGGTAGAGCCCGGGCAGGGGCTTCTCGAAGCGCCGGCTGGCTAGGAAGAGGTTCAAGCCCAGGGGCGGGGTCATGTACCCGATCTCGAGGTTGAGCAGGAAGAGGGCCCCCAGGTGGACCGGGTCCACACCGTAGCGCAGGGCTACCGGCACGATGATCGGGACCACGATCACGATCGCGGAGAATATCTCCACCATGTTGACGACCAGGAGGAAGACGTTCAAAAGGGCCAAAAACTGCCAGGGGCGGTCCATGTGGGCCTTGAGCCAGGAAAAAAGCCTCCCCGGGACCTCCGCGTCGATGAGGTAGTTGGTCAGGCCCAGGGCCGTGCCCAGGACGATGAGGATCGCCCCCACCAGCATCTGGCTGCGCACGACCACCCCGGGGATGTCCCTGAGGGAGAGGTCCCTCGTGACGAGGACCTCCACGAGCAGGACGTAGAAGGCCATGACCGCGGCCGCTTCCGAGGCCGTGAAGGTCCCGCTGTAGATGCCCCCGATGATCAGGAAGGGCAGGGGGAGTTCCCATGCCGCTCGCCGCATGGCGGCGAGCAGCGTCGTTGCTGAAAAGGGTATCCGTTGCACTCCGTTCCTTTGCGCCACCGCCACCGCGTAGGCCGAGAGAAGCAGGATCAGGAGTATCCCGGGCAGGGCCGAGGCCGCGAAGAGCTTGTCCACCGAGATCTTGCCCACCAGGGCGTAGAGGATGATGGGGAGGCTGGGTGGAAAGAGCAGGCCCAGGCTGCCGGTGGTGGTGACCAGGCCCAGGGAGAAGCCCTCGGGGTAGTGCTGGCGGCGCAGGAGGGGATAGATGAGGCCCCCCAGGGCTATGATCGTGACCCCGGAGGCTCCGGTAAAGGCGGTGAAGAGGGCGCAGGCCGAGAGGGCCGCGATCGCCACCCCCCCCGGCATCCAGCCGAAGAGGGCCTCGGAGAGCTCCACCAGGCGCCTGGGGGCCTGGCTCTCGGCCAGGACGTAGCCCGCGAAGGTGAACAGAGGCACCGCGATCAGGGAGGGCATGGCGGCGAGCCTGGAGAGCTCGATGATGACCGCGGAGGAGTCGATGGCGGCCGCATGGAAGAGGAAGAGGGCCAGGCCCCCCAGGAGCGCGAAGACGGGGGTTCCGATGAGGGCCAGCCCCAGCGCCAGGGCGCAGGCAAGCCAGGTCATCTCAGGTCCCCCAGGGCCCTGGCCGCCCGCAGGAGGCTGTGGATGAGGACCAGGAGAAAGCCGGCCGGGAGGATCGCGAAGAGGACCCAGGACGTGACGGAGAGGCCGCAGGCCGTGAAAAGCACGCTCCCAGCGGCCCTCTCGTCTTTGAGGAACTTCCAGGACGCCCAGGCCAGCAGCCCGGCCACTCCGGCGGCGGCCGTCTGCGCCAGAAGGCGCAGGACAGCGCCGGCTCTTCCGGCTGCCGGAGCCTCCCAGGCGAAGTGCTTGCCCTCGGCCGCGGCCAGGGCCGCTCCCAGGAAGCCCGTCCAGAGCACCAGGTGCCTGAGGAGGGTGTCCCCCCAGAGGATGCCGGTGGAAAAAAGCTGCCGCAGGAGCACCTGGGAGAAGGACATGAGCACGATCACGCCCAGGAGGGCGACCAAGAGCCCCCTCTCCAGCCGGCAGAGGGCTTGCTCAGTTTTCTTGAGCTTTTCCACTGGGGCGCGCCGTCTCGCTTCCGCCTGAGGGGCGGTCCCCGCCCCTGGCCCGGAGCTCCTCCAGGGCCTCTTCGATCCTTTCGAGGAGCTCGGCCGAATAGAGCCTCCCGGAGAGCTCCTGCCTGGCCTTGCGGCCCAGGTCCTGGTAGAGCCTGAGGGCCTCGCCGGAGGGCTTCTCGGAGAGGAGCAGGCCCTGGGCCCTCAGGGTCTCCAGGGCCTTCTCGTTTTCCGCGCGGGTGAGCTCGTTGAGACGCCTCAAGTGCCTGGCGCCGACTTCCAGCAGGACTTTCCTGTGCTCCTCGGGGAGGTCTTGGAAGAACCTCTTCGAGATGAGGACCGCGCCGGCCGAGTCGGCGATGGGGACGTTGTAGATGTGCTTGGTGCGGGAGTGCCACTGCAGGGCGATGACTCCGAGGGGCGGCCCGTAGACGGCGTCCACCAGGCCGGTCTGCAGGGAGGAGAGGACGTCCACCACGGAGAGGGGGATGGGGCTCACCCCCAGGGCCTTGTAGGCGGCCTGGGCGATGGGGTCCCCCTCCCAGACCCACATCCTGGCCTTCCTCATGTCCTCCGGCTCCCGGATCGGGTTTTTGCTGAAGACGTAGACGAAGCCGAGCTCGGTCCAGCCCAGGAGGACGTAGCCGGCCTTCTCGATCGCGGCCGTGAGCTCCTTGTGAAAGGCCTTGTAGACGTGGTCCACCTCCCGGTGGTCCCGGAAGAGCCAGGGGGCATCGAGGACGCGCACCTCCGGGGCGATCTCCCCCAGGCCCACCCCGGTGAAGCCGGCGGCGTGGAGCTGGCCTATG
>CAYLZQ010000247.1:0-4017 GCA_964388045.1 uncultured Elusimicrobia bacterium
CGAAAGGAAAGGCCCTCCCCCCAGGAGCTCCCCTGGCCGGTGATCCCCACCACGATGGCTCCAGCCCTCCGCGCCAGGGCCGCGGCCTCAAGGATCATGGAGCCCCTCCCGCGGTGGGAGAAGAGGACGACCACATCCTCAGGACCCAGGGGCTGGGGCAGGCGGACGAAGTCGAAGCTGGAGACCAGGAAGGCCTTGGCCGAGACGTGGCGGCGCCAGAGGATTCGGGCTATGGCTGCCGCGTGAAAGCTGGTCCCAGCCCCCACGAAGCACATGGGCCTTCCCCGCAGCTCGTCCATCCAGTCCGGGCGCCCGGCCTCGAGGATCCCGCGGATGAGGCCCGGCTGGAGGCATAGGTTTTTCTCGTACCGGGAGGCCATGGCTTCATTTGATACAATTATAGGATGGACAAGGCAAGCCGACCCCCGGAAACCCTTGGGATCAGGCACGTGGCCCTCAGGGTCAGGGATCTCGAACAGGCCGAGAGTTTCTACACCGCAGTCCTGGGCTACCGGGTGGAGTGGCGGCCTGACCAGGACAACGTCTATCTCACCCGGGGCCAGGACAACCTGGCCCTTCACCGCCAAAAGGACCTGAAGTCCGGCTCCGCCCTGGACCACTTCGGGATACTGCTCAAGGCCCCGGAGGACGTGGACTCCTGGGCCAGGCACCTCGAGGACTCAGGGGTCCCTCTGCGCCAGGAGCCAAGGACGCACCGAGACGGGGCCAGATCCTTCTACGTGGACGACCCTGAGGGAAACACCATCCAGTTCATCCACCATCCGCCCATCTCCGGCCAGTCTGTCAAGACCCCAGGCTAAAGCGGCTTAAAAAAACTCCATTGACAAAAAGCAGGACCAGCCCTATACTAAGCCTAGGAAATCTCTAGTTCGTCGAGGGAGGAGCCATGAAGAATTTGTTCGTCCTGTTTTCAACGTTGGCCTTGCTCATGCTTGCGGGGAGCCATGAAGTCATCGCCAATACCTTTAGCGTGGATGCTCCTGGCTGCGCGTCTGCATCAAAGAACATCCGTGAGATCCACATAGACGCCCGGGAAATGACCACCGGACACGATGTCCACTACCGCCCAGGAGCCGCGCATCGGGGCAGTACAGGGTCTACCTCGCCCGCGGTCCTTAGAGGCAGTAAGGGGCTTCCAACGTGGCGGCAGGAGGCTTCAGCCGATAAGAACATCCGGAAGAACATCAGGGTGACCCTATACAACTCGGATAAGCAACCAGGGCGGTCATACCTTATTGGGGATGGCTGCATACGTCCGACTTGGCGGCCGTAATCCAAGGGGAAATATCCTATCGAAGCCCTGAGCTGCCTGCCTTGTCGGAGCAAAGGGAGCCTCATGTCCGGCATTCCGGCAGGGGGCTTGCTGCTTTTAGCCCTCCTTCTATGCGCCTGCCAGACCCCTGAGTCCAGGATCAGGAAGAACCAGGAGAAATTCGCGGCCTATCCTCCCCAGGCCCAGGACATGATCAGGGCCGGGAAGGTGGAGGTGGGCTTCACCCAGGAGATGGTCCTCATGGCCCTGGGAAAGCCCAGCCGCAAATACACCCGCAAGGCCCAGGACGAGATCCTGGAGGTCTGGGCCTACACCGAGGGAAGGCCGGGGCTTGGCCTCTCCCTGGGGGCAGCGACCGGCAGCTCTGTCGTCTACGGAGGCGGCATCTCGGTCGGAGGAGGGGACAGGGAGGACGAGAGGATGCGGGTGGTCTTCAAGGAGGGGAAGGTCACAGCCGTTGAGAAGCGGGAGAAGTAGGACCTGCCGCTCCTCCGCTTCACGGACTTAGAGCCTATCCCAATACCCTGCTCCTGCTGCAATCGTGGCTAGCGGCCTGCGCCTTCGTTGCGCTCGACTCACATACTTCCTGCCGTTCAGTATGCTCGTCTCGCGCGCCTCGGCTCGGCACGCTATCCGCGATTTCGCGACGGAGGATGGTATTGGGATAGGCTCTTATCCACCGACTGTCGTTAACGACAGTCCCGCCGGCCCCTCAGCCGAGGGAAATGCGGCTATCAGGGGTCCCTTGACAGGAGGCGGTGGTCCCTGTTAAACTAGAAGTGTGGAATTATGGAAGTAAGTAAAGGAGGGAACTCATGTCACATCTTATGGTTTCGCCCGTGACCAATAAGGGCCAGGTGACTTTGCCGAAAACCGTTCGGGACGTCCTTGGGCTCAAATCGGGACCGGACATGGTCGCCTTCCGGGTGGAACGTAACGGAAAGGTGGAAATCGTGCCCGTTGAGATTAGGGAGAAAAAGGCCTCGCCGTATACCGAAGAAGAGTGGTCAAAGATCGAGAGATTCTCCGCGCAGCGCGGGAAGTCGTTCGCTTCCGCCAAGGCGGCCAAGAAGCATCTCAAGGGACTTTAGGCCCGCGTGCGTTTCGAGTTCAAACCGTCCTTTGGACGCCGCTTAAGCACCTGCATCCAAGAGAGCTAGCCGGAGCCAGGGAAGCGGCGGACAAGTTGATCAACTTCTATACTACCGGAGAGAAGACGCCTGGCCTGGGCATCGACCATTTGCGCGGGCCGTTTTGGGAAGCGAGAGCCGGTCTCCGCGTACGATTGCTCTATCGCTGGCAGAAGGACTTGATTGAGTTCGTGCTTGCGGGGAACCACGACGACGTAAAGCGCTTCCTAAGGAGAACCTCATGACGAGTCGTACGAGACGCAAGGAAAGCGGCTTCTCCAGGTACCTGCGTAGGGTCCTGGGAAAAGATCCCAAGTGCCGGACGCTGTTCCTTGCGGAATTGAAAAGGCCGCCCGCGGCCTCGCGGCACCGGGTGCTCCAACATTTCCAATTCCTCGACGCCCATCTCGTGCCTTCTCAGTGACCAAGATTTTGCGTTTTCTCGACCGAAAGAATTCGTAATTTTCGAAGGATGACTCAAAGTAAAGTATCAGGCGTTTGCCGCGGGCGAAAAAGGTAGCAAATTAGTCATATATTATAAAGCTTTCGTCCCCATAGCTCAATGGATAGAGCCCGTGCCTTCTAAGCCCTATCCGCCGAGTTCGCTGAGTTTCGCAGTTCCTTCCTTAGTATCGCTCCTCGACGAGGATTCGCCCGTCTCGCTTTGCTGGACCTTCCCGCAGAGCGCGCAAATGGGCCGGAGTGCTGACACCCTAATGACACCGCTCGCGGAGGGGGTTCGAGTTAGTCGAGGTCGGCATTTCTACTGTTCCACCTGCCCGGACCCACGCCTCGGCGCGCTACTGCCGTGAGACGGCCCAAGAGCCCGGAACACCGGGAGAAGATTCGGGCCGCGATGCTCGGGAACTTGAACGCACTCAAGACCGGGCGCTACGCGAATCGGAGCCACCCTGCCGCGACCTGCAACTGCTGTCCGATGGCCTCCCGTTGCCCTCAATACCGCCGCAATGGCGCTTGCGTGTTCATCTGCACCGCGCTCGAAGAGACCGCGCGCAAGCTCGGGCTGTAATCGCGCGGAGATGGACCGTCCCTTAAAGGCTTTGTAAACTATGCACAATGTCCCCATAGCTCAATGGATAGAGCCCGTGCCTTCTAAGCACGTGATGGAGGTTCGATTCCTCCTGGGGACATTTTTATTCCCTGCCTAACGCACAACCCCGATTAGCCTTCCGATACGGCATTCACAAAGGCGAAATAGGACCTGATGCCTGGGGATTTGCTAACATATGCAACGCACAAGTGATTAACGTCGCACCCATACGTATATTCCCAAAATGGTTTAACATCTCGATGCTCTGCTTCTCGCTCCTTGGTTTATTTACGCTTTGCAATCTGGCCTACATCAAAATCCTTCCCAAGCTTATCGCTCTAATCAGATAGCCGCCTGCACTGACCCAGCGCACAAAGCCCTGCAAGAACCCGAGCCATTATTCAAGGACACTCCTGGGGACACATTTCTTTGCTGACCTGATTCCAAATTGCTAAGCTCCCTTCACGAGCCGAATCGGAAGAGGTCCCACGGATCGAATGAACCCTGAGAGGTCGCTCCCATGCTCAACGCCATCCTAGTCG
>CAYLZQ010000248.1:0-4013 GCA_964388045.1 uncultured Elusimicrobia bacterium
GTAGGCGGGCAGCAGGGTCTTGGCGCGCAGGGCGGCCAGGCGTCCCCGGTGGAGGAGGGCGGCGGCGTTGACGATCGGCTTTCCGGTGCGCCCGGGGCTTGGGGCCACCAAGCCGACGATGAGGCCGGTCTCCCCGGTCTCGCGGGCCAGGGACTTGAGGGCCTGCTGGTTGGCCTTGACGAATTCCCTCTCCTCCCAGAGGTCCAGGGCCGGGTAGCCCCCCAGGCACTGCTCAGGGAAGACCGCGAGCTGGGCCCCCTGATCCTGGGCGCGCCTGGCGAAGTCCCGCACGCGCGAGAGGTTCCCCCGTATGTCTCCCACCGTGGCGTTGATCTGGGCCAGGGCTATCCTCATTTGTCGCCTGCCCTGGAGAACCTGCCGCAGAGCTCCCTGAAGACCGGGCCTGCCCCGAGGTAGCTCTCCTCGATGCGTTCCTGGATGCGCCACTGGACCTCGGGGGCGGCCAGGGCCGCCACCTGGGCGATTCCCTCCATGCCCCAGGTCATGAGCTCCGCCGGGTCGAGGTGGGTCTCGTGGGCGATGGGGGAAAGCTCGCGCAGGATCAGGACCGCGGCCTCGGGCAGGTCCTTTTCGATGAGGAGGAGCCCTCCCATCACCCCCCGGCAGACGGCCGTGACGGTCAGGCGCGGCTCCTGGCGGGGCGCGCCAACGACCGCGGCGATGAGGATTTTCTTCGCGATCTCAGCCGCGGTCCGGGGGGCGCGCTCGATCCCCTTGAGGCGGCTGGTCACGATCTCTCGGGAGAGCTTCTCGAGGTCGTAGTCCATTAATACACGCGGCAAGAAATTCGCCAGGGGTTTCCCACCTGGGGATTCCGAGAATTCCTTGCCGCGTGACTCCTTAGCACTCCTTTGGAGAAACCAGTTGCGGATTTCTTGCCGCGCATTAAAATCCCTCGCGGCATCTGATGTCCATGGAGTCCATCAAAAAGAGGCGCGGCCCCCCTGCCCGCACCACGAAACCCCAGCGCTCGTCCCCCCAGAGGGGCTGGGTCCGGGTGAAGGCAAGGAGAAAGGGGTTCCCCATCCCGCTGGGATCGTAGGCCACGAACTCAAGCAGGGCCGTTTCAGCCATCAGGGACCGGGGCATCTCGGCGCAGCCTCCCACGAGCCTTTCTCCCTCGGCCAGGCGCAGGCAGCGGCGGGAACTGTTGGAGATCTGCGTCTCCTCCACGAAGACGAAGGGGTCCTTGAGGCCCTGGACCCCGAGCCGGGAGCCGAAGTCGATCTTGAAGTGGAGGGTCTCCCCGGGGTCTGGGCCCCGGGTCCCCTCGTCCTGGGGCCCGAAGGGGAAGGCCCCGGCTCGCGCCTCCTCCAGGGAGGCCTCCCTGAGGGTCTGGCCCAGGCGTTGGTAGGCCGTCTCGCCGACCTCGCTTGTGAGCTTCCGGTAGACGGCGCGCGATCCCTTGAGGCTGAAGGATTTGGGAACGCGGATGGCGATGATCGGGCGGCCCACGGCCCGGCGCGGGCCCTTGAGGAGTGCCGCGCGGAGCTTCAAGGGGCTGCGGTTGCGGCAGGCTCCCCCGTAGGCGCTCGAGGAGCGAAAAACCGCAAAGAGGCCGGCTCCCTGGCTTCCCACCAGGAGCAAGCGGCTGCCGCGCCCCAGCCCCTTGGGCCTGGAAGGCCCCTTGTCGAAGATAAGCCACTCTCCCCCCGCCTCGTAGACCGGGAAAATCCCCTTGGAGCCGTAGGGCTCTTGGCTTCCGGCGGGGGAGGCTGCCAGAGCCAGGAGGGCCAGGACCGGGAGAATACGTGCCATGGAAATCAGCGCGGAAGGATCAGGGAGGAGGGGGCTTTGGCCTTGAGGGATGGGGGAAGCTCCTCCTCTCGCAAGCTTGCGAGCAGCCGGCCCGCTGAGTCCAGGAGCAAGCCCCCCTGCCCGGGAAGCACCAGGAGGAGGCGCGAGCCGTCCGCGCTGTAGAGTATCTCCACGCCCTCCGGGCTCGAGAACCCCTCGCTCCTCCAGCGCCTGAGATAGCCCCAGCCCCAGGGCCGGCCCTGATGCAGCAGCAACCAGCCTTCCCGGGTCTCCCACCACCAGTGCTTCTGGTGCCAGACCAAGCTCGGGCCCTCGCGCGATCCCCAGATCCACCAGCGCCCCCCTTCCCGCTCAAGCCAGGACCAGCGCCCCTGGGACCAGCGTCCCCAGGCGCCTGCCTGGTGGTGGTAGTGGACGGGGGCCGCGGTCCCCTCCGGAAGGGAGGCGGGGAAGGAGTGCCAGTGGGATCCCTTGCGGCAGGAGGCGGTCTTGAGCTCGGGAGGGGAGATGTCCTCGATCTCGGCCATCTCCGGACCCTTGCCCTCGATGGGGCTGCCGTCAGGAAGGGCCTTGGGGATTGGGAGGGACCAGGGATTTCCCTGGTTCTTGCGGACTCCCCGAGGCGGCCTCAAGGGCCCCAGGCCCAGGAGGCGCTTGAGAGAGAGCCTGGGCAGGCGCAGGGCCATGCGGCGGCGCCTGCCGGCCTTGGGCCCCGGGGAAAGAGCTCCTCGGAGGGAGGAGCCTGCCTTGGAGGAGGCGGCTTTGGAGAAGATTTTCCAGGAGCCTTGCCGAGGGCTGTCCCGCCGGAGAGAGGGAGACCTTCCGGACTCGGGCAAGGCCTCGTGTTCTTGGGCCAGGGCGCGGCTCTCCTGGCCCTGAGCCCTGATCTCAGGGCTTCCTCCCTCCCCTTTCCCTGGCCATGGCCTCCAGCCGCTCCTGCTGTCGGGATAGTAGGAGGGAGCAGGGGGTCCTTCCAGGGCCTGGGGTGAAGACTTCCCGGAGGCGGTTGGAGCCTTCTTCCCTGGGCTTGGCTTGGCGACTGGAGCAGCAGGGCTCCAGCTCCCGCTGTTCCTCCAGGCCGGCAGCTCCCATGGGGGAAGTATTGAGGCAGGGGAGGCCTCAGCCTGGGGGGCCGGGCTTTCCCAGCTCGAGGCTTTCCTGGAAGGGGCGGGCAAGCCGAAGAAACCGGCCCAGGAGGAATGATGGGGCCTGCCTGGGCCCTCGGGAGAGGGAGGGTTGAGGCTGGGGACCGGATCCTGGCGCCAGAGGATCAGGGAGGGCAGCGCCGCGGCCAGAAGCAGGAGGCAGACCCTGGGAATTTGCCCCCGGCGGTCCATGCCTGAGTATAGCTGTTTTTGACAGTTTTGACATTGACTTTCCGGGGATTGGGCCCTATACTTAAACGTAAACATTAGGTCAACCCGTCCCCGAACGGGTTGAGCGAATGTTTACACTTAAACTGTTCCAATGAGCCAGGCCCAGGGGACCAAAAAGATCCTTCTCTGCGACGACGACGAGACCTTCGTCGACATCCTCGAAACCCTTCTGCGGGGGGAGGGCTTTACCGTGATCACCGCGAGCTCAGGCTTTGCGGGGCTCGAGAAGCTCATGGAGGAAAATCCGGACCTTCTGCTCCTGGACCTGGACATGCCCAGCGGGACCGGCTTTGAGCTGATGGAGACGATATCCAGGAACAAGGCCTTCGATCCCTCCCGGATCATCGTGCTCTCGGGCTACGAGAACCAGGCGGACCAGGAGCGCCTCCGGGCCATGGGAGTCTCGGACTACGTGGTCAAGCCCCTGAACTGCAAGGTCCTGCTTGCGCAGGTCCGCGATCTCCTGGGGGAGAGGCTCAAGGAGAATGGCGCTCACTAGGACGGGACGGGGGACCCTGGGCGACATCCTGGTGCGCCTGGGGGTGGTCACCCCCGAGCAGGTGGAGGAGGCCTGCGGGAGGGCGGCCCGGGAGCAGATAGACCTCCTGACGGCCCTCTCCGAGAAGGGCTTCGCCAAGGAGGAGCAGCTCCTCAAGGCCATCAGCGTCAGCCAGAGGATCCCTTACTTCGTCACCTTCGAGGGCCTCCTGGACCCGGAGGCCGCCAGGCTCATCCCGCAGAGAATGGCCCGAAGGCTGCTGGTCCTGCCCCTCAGGCGCACCGAGAAGGGGCTCCTCCTGGGGATGGTCAACGTCGTGGACATCGTGGCCATAGACACGGTCGGCGCCCACACGGGCC
>CAYLZQ010000249.1:0-4003 GCA_964388045.1 uncultured Elusimicrobia bacterium
TGACCACCGGGAAGATCCTAGACGGGACTATCCTGGCTGCTGATCTTGCGGCCGGAGCGATCACCGACGGCAATGCCTCCCTATCCACCGCCGCGATCACGAGCGGGCTCTTTGGGGACAACAGGGTCGCCTTCTCGACAGGAGCCCTGACCTCCGGAGCCTGGGAGGAGACTGATATTGCGGACCTTGCGATCACGAATGCGAAGCTTAGAGCGGATGCTGTGACGAGCGCGAAGATCCTGGATGGGACGGTAGCGACCGCTGATCTTGCTGACGCCTCCGTGACTGATGCTAAGGTCTCCTTGTCCACGGCCGCCATCACGAGCGGGCTCTTCGGGGACAATCGTGTTGCATTCTCGACCGGAGCCTTGACCTCCGGGCAATGGGAGACAACCGACATCTTGGATGAGGCGGTGACTGATGACAAGCTGGCTACCAACGCTGTGACATCATCCAAGATCGCGGCTGGTGCAGTGACGGATTCCAAGGTTCTATTGAGCACGGCCGCTGTCTCGAGCGGGCTCTTCGGGGACGACCGTGTGGCCATCTCGACGGGGGCTGTGGTGTCCGGCCAGTGGGAGACGACCGACATCGCGGATGGCGCGATTACGAACGCCAAGATCACAGGCGTTGCTGCAAGCAAGGTGACGGCAGGGACCTTCGGCACCGGGGTTATGCTGCCGGCTGAACAGGTTCTGTCGGGCGCCCTGACCGCATCGAGCGGCACCTTCACGGCCACGGGCAATACCCAGTACAGCCTGCAGACAAGTTCCGGCATCAACATACTGGGCGGGACTCTCAACCTGGCTTCAGGCGTGAAGATCGTTGGGGACGGCTCCGGGCTGAGTGGTGTTGCCCCGCTGGTGGCGCAGAGCAGCGGGACCAAGTCCTATACCATGACCACGACGGAAACAGTGGTCATCTACTCGACCATCACGGTGACCGACGCGAGCCAGAAGATCCTGGCGATGGGTTTTGTCCAAGTCAACGGCGGAGGTTCAAACTCGAACTTCAATCTTGCATTGCGCGTTAGCTCTGCGGGCGGAACCTGCACCACTTCCTCGACCCTGGTCTTCCATTCAAACATCAAGACGGCTGTCTCGGCCACCAGCCCCGGGGCGTCGATCTTGGCCGTCTATCCCGAGAGCGGGGGGATAGGCTCAGGCACGTTCGTGTTCTGCGCTACCTTGAGTAGTCCGGGCACCCAGACCTCGGTTCATAGGAGCTTGGCTCTCATGCCCATAGCCTCAGGCTCCTCCACGAGCGTCAACAACCCATAGTGTGATGACTGGGGTCCTGGCCGATCTGGGCATGTGGCGGGTGGGCCAGGCGGTTGAGCTGGGAGTCCGGCTGTCGGCTGAAATCCCGAGCGGGGGGTGTGTCCGTCAACCCGCCAGCAGTTTATGCTTCCGGCATAAAATAGTAAATTCTAACCCTGCCGCAAGGCGGCGCTTCTTCCCATGGAAGTCAGCTTTATTCCCGAGCCAAGTCCCATCGAGAAAGCTCTCTGGAGAATCGTCTGGCTTGCAGCGGCCCTGGGCGCCTGCCTCCTAGTTCTCTTCCTGCGGGCTCGCTATCTTGACTCAAAGCCAGCTAGACCGTCAGGCCTGGCCTCCAGGTACCGCGGCCTCGCTGAGGCCCTGGCCAAGAAGGGCAGACCCGCGCAGGCCCTGGCGGCCTATAGCCAGTCCATTCGCCATGCGGACAAGCCCGAGGCGAGCCTCTATTGGGCCCGGGCGGACACCTCCATGATCCTTAAGCGCTACGCCGAAGCCGCCCAGGATTATGAGCGGGCCATCGAGCTTGCCCCGCACCTGCCCTATCCGTGGATGGCGAAAGCCATGAGCCTGGCCTTGGACGGCAAGCACAAGGAGGCGATCTCTTTTGCCGACCGGGCGCTTGAGCTCAATGCCCGCTATGAGATGGCCTACTTCTGGAGGGGATTCTCGGAGGAAAAGATTGGGAGGCTCAAGGAGGCGGAATTCGATTACAGCAAGGCGATCGAGTTGAATTCCTCATCCAGCACCTACTATCTGGCTCGAGCGGTCGTGCGCCTCAAGAGCCGGAACTTTCCCGCGGCGAGGGAGGATTTGCGCCGCGCCTTGCGGTTGAACCCGAAAGTGGAAGAGACCCCGCTCATGAAATCCATCAGGCAGGTCTACGGCCACCTCCTATAGCTGTTTCTTCGGCATGAGCCCCATCCGTCTGACAAGCCAAGCGCCTGGTGCGGCCCAGGGGGTCTGATCGTTGCGTCGGGTCCGGTGGGACGCGAGAAGGCCGCAGGCGAGCCGCCAGCCGCGCCTAAGGAAGCTCGAAGAGGGTGGGCTGGCTTTGGGGGGCGCGCCTCTTTCTGGGGACTTGGCTCTCCTTGAGGATGCGGAGCTCCTCCTCGATGTCCCTGATAAAGGGCGAGGGCCCGGCCTCGCGGGTCCGGCCCCAGAGGAATCTCTTCTTAGCGTAGGACAAGAAGAGCCTGCTCTTGGCGCGAGTCATCCCCACGTAGAAGAGGCGTCTTTCCTGCTCAAGAGCCTCCTGGGGCTGCTCCGGCAGGCGGGCAGGGAGCACCCCGTCCTCGCAGCCTGCCAGGAAGACGACGGGAAACTCGAGGCCCTTGGAGCGGTGCAGGGTCATCAAGGTCACCCCGGCTCCCCGGGGCAGGAGGGGCGAAGGGGCCGCCTCCTCGCTGGTCTGGAAATCCTCCAGGTCCTCGTCCGGAGAGACCCGGCCGTCGGCCTTCGGCTTCTTGCCGAAGCAGCGGAAGGGCAGGCCCGAGCGCTCAAGGGCCTCCTGGATCCTCAGGGCCTGGGCATGGAAGCGGTAGAGGACGGCGATCTCCTCAAGCCCGTAGGCGTAGCTTTCGCTCTCTTTTTCCGCCCAGCGGCTGTCGATCGAAAAGAGGCTGGATCCGCCCAGGAGGGCCTCGATCCTGCGCACGATCATCTCGGCTTCCTGGCGGTCGCTTTGGTGCGCGTTGATCTCGACCGGGAGGCCTTGCTCCAGGCGGGCCTGGAGCTCCCTGGGAAGCCGGGGACTGTTCTTGGCGATCACCTGCTTGGCCGCCTCGAGGATGCCGGCCCTTGAGCGGTAGTTCTCGCAGAGGGTGACGACCCGGTGGCCTGGGTGGTCCGTCTTGAAGCGCGCGAAGGGGTCGAAGGCCCCGGCAAAGCCGTAGATGGCCTGGTCCGGATCCCCGATCACGCAGAGGTTCCCTGATTCCAGGCGGCTCAGGAAGAGGTACTGGGCCAGGCTCGTGTCCTGGAACTCGTCCACCAGGATGTGGCGCAGGCGGCTTCGGTAGCTCTCCAGGACCTCGGGCCTCTCCTCGAAGAGGCGGCAGGCATGCAAGAGGAGGTCCTCGAAGTCCAGGCGCCTGGCGGCCAGAAGCCTCCTTTGGTATTCCTCCCCCAGTCCCGAGGGAGGCTCGAGCCTTTGCTTCCGCCTGCGCAGCTCCTCCAGGAACCCCGGCCTCTCCCTGCGCGGCAGGAGGCCTTCCAGGAGTTCCTGCTTTTCCTCATCGTTGGCCACGGAAAAGGCGTTTCCAGGGCCGAAGGGATAGCTTTGCTCGCGCAGGATGCGCAGGGCGACGGAGTGGAAGGTGTCCACCCAGAGTTCGCCAAGGGACTCGGCCGGGGAGCCTGAGAGGATGAGCTTGAGCCTTTCCCGCATCTCCCGGGCTGCGCTCCTGGTGAAGGTGACCGCGAGGATATGGTGTCCCGGGACCTGCCTCTCCCGGATCAGATGGGCCACGCGGAAGGCGAGGGTGCGGGTCTTGCCTGTTCCCGGCCCCGCCACCACGATCAGGGGCTCCTGGGCCAGGACCGCCTGGAGCTGCTGCCTGTTGAGCTCGGGAGAGGCGCTCACGGGCTAGTGCTGCGACCGAGACATAGCGTCCGATTCGGAGGTCCGAGCCTGAGACGATTTCGCGAAGCGACGAGGGAGCATAGTGGTAGCTATGTGACCGAGGAGCGACAAAGAAATCGGCCAGGATCGGACCTCCCCGCTA
>CAYLZQ010000250.1:0-4002 GCA_964388045.1 uncultured Elusimicrobia bacterium
ATACAGATATAAAAAAAGCAACGAGATCGTGGTCATGCACCCACACTCCTGGGCTTCATTGAAAAATCGCGGCTATTCTTGTATAATAACTTCTCTAGCCGAGGGCCTTCCATCACGGAAAGGCCTTTTTTATAAGCGAGGGGATATGCTCAGAAACCTGGTCAGCGACTGGCTGGATCCGGAGAGGCGCTTATATAGGAAGCCCAAGGACTGGGCCGAGAACCTCAGGCCCAGGCCGGAGCGCCCGGCAGGGGAATCCCCCGCGACCCTGCGCCTGGCCGTCCGCAGGGCCCAGACCGCCCTCCTCAGGATGCAGAACCACGACGACGGCTACTGGTGCGGGCCACTGAGGGCCGACACGACTCTGGAGTCGGACACGGTGATGCTGCTCAACTTCCTGGGCCGGGGCCGCTCCCCGAAGGTCAGGCAGCTCGCCAATCACATCCTCTCAGAGCAGCTCCCGGACGGGGGCTGGCCGATCTACCGCAACGGCCCCTCGGACATCTCCGCCACGGTCAAGGCCTACTGGGCCCTGAAGTTCGCCGGCCTTTCCCCCCACGAGCCGCGACTGGCGGCCGCCCGGCGCAGGATCCGGGAGCTGGGCGGCGTCCACAGGGTCAACACCTACACCAAGTTCTACATGGCCCTCTTCGGGCAGTACGACTGGAGGGGCGTGCCCACGATCCCACCCGAGCTCATGCTCTTCCCCCGCTGGTTCTACTTCAACCTCTACGAGATGTCGGCCTGGACCCGCTCGATCGTGGTGCCCCTCTCGATCGTCTGGGCCCTTCAGCCGCGCATCCCCTGCCCCTCCCACGCGGTCTTGGACGAGCTCTTCCCCGACTCCCGCCGCCACCTTCCCCTGGACGAGGCCCTGGGGCACGGCTTTTTCTCGTGGACCAACTTCTTCCTCCTCTGGGACAAGGGCTTGAAGACCCTGGAGGGCAAGGGCGGGCACTGGATCAGGGTCTGGTCCCTGCGCCTGGCCGAGGACTGGATCTTGAAGCGCCTCCAGGACTCGGGCGGCCTGGGAGCCATCTATCCCGGGATCATCAACACGATCATGGCCATGAAGTGCCTGGGCTACCCGGACACCGACCCCAGGCTCAACGAGCAGATCGAGATCCTGGAGAGCCTCGAGCTCCCGGTCGAGGGGGACAGGCTCGAGTACCAGCCCTGCCGCTCCCCGGTCTGGGACACGGCGATCTCCATGATCGCGCTCGCCGAATCGGGCCTGGAGCCCGGCCATTCGGCCCTGGTCCGGGCCAGCGACTGGCTGCTCTCCAAGGAGATCCAGGTCCCCGGGGACTGGAGGATGACCAATCCCGGAGGACCGATCGGGGGCTGGCACTTCCAGTTCGCCAATCCCTATTACCCCGACATAGACGACACCGCGATGGTGATGCTGGCCCTGCGCCACGCCCACCTCGAGGGCACAGCCGCCCTCGCGCGCGAGAAGGCCTGCCTGCGGGGCCTCAACTGGATACTCTCCATGCAGTCCGCCAGCGGCGGCTGGGCTGCCTTCGACAAGGAGAACACCAAGTGGATCCTGACCAAGATCCCCTTCGCCGACCACAACGCGATGATAGATCCACCCTACGCGGACGTGACCGCGCGGGTCCTGGAATTTTTGGGCTACATCGGCTACGACCGCCGCTACCCGAGCGTGGCGCGCGCCGCGCGCTTCCTCAAGGAGGAGCAGGAGGCGGACGGCTCCTGGTTCGGCCGCTGGGGGGTGAACTACCTCTACGGGACCTGGCAGGCCCTCAGGGGCCTGGCGGCGATCGAGGAGGACATGGGCCAGCCCTGCGTCCGCAAGGCCGTGGCCTGGCTGAAATCGGTCCAGCGGCCCGACGGGGGCTGGGGGGAAACCTGCGAGACCTACCGGGAGCCCGCGCTCAAGGGGAAGGGGCCCTCCACCCCCTCCCAGACGGCCTGGGCCCTCATGGGCCTGATGGCCGCGGGGGTCTACGACGAGTCGGTCGAGCGCGGGATCGACTATCTCCTCCGGACCCAGGGGGAGGACGGGAGCTGGGAGGAATCGGAGTTCACCGGGACCGGCTTTCCCCAGGTCTTCTACCTCGAGTACACGATGTACCGCCTCTATTTCCCCCTCCAGGCCCTGGGCAACTACGAGAGGGCGCTGAGGGAACATGGGATCACCGAAGACTTCCTGGCCTCCGGCGAGGCCGCCGACTAATGCCCTCCCCAGTCCAGCTCCAGCTCTCGGTCTTCAAGTACCTCCTGGCCCAGAAGCTCAAGGGGAGGGAGAAATTCCCCCTGGTCATGATGCTGGAACCCCTCTTCGCCTGCAACCTCGAGTGCGCGGGCTGCGGCAAGATCCAGTACCCGCTCGAGGTCCTGCGCCAGCGCCTCTCCCCCGAGGAGTGCTGGGAGTCGGCCGAGGAGTGCGGGGCCCCGATCGTCTCAATCGCCGGGGGCGAGCCCCTGGTCCACCCCCAGATCGACCGGATCGTGGAGGCATTGACCTCCCGGGGTAAGTTCGTCTACCTCTGCACCAACGCGCTCCTCCTGGAGAAGAACATCCAGCGCTTCAGGCCCAGCCCGCGGCTCATTTTCTCGATCCACTTGGACGGCCGCGAGGAGACCCATGACCGGATGGTCTGCCGGGAGGGAGTCTACCAGGTGGCCGTGCGGGCCATCCGCCTCGCCAAGTCCCTGGGCTTTCAGGTCATGACCAACACCACCATCTTCCAGGGGGAGGACTCCGGGGAATTCAGGCGCTTCTTCGACGAGTGCATGGCCCTTGGAACCGACGGGATGATGATCTCCCCGGGCTACGCCTACGAGAAGGCTCCGGCCCGGGAGATCTTCCTCAAGAACGAGCAGACCAGGGCCTGGTTCCGGGAGACCCTCAGGGACTGGCGCAGGATGGGCTGGGACTTCAACCACAGCCCCTTCTACCTCGACTTCCTGGAGGGCCGGCGCGACTACGACTGCACCCCCTGGGGCAATCCCCTGCGCAACGTCTTCGGCTGGCAGAGGCCCTGCTACCTCATGGCGGACGGGGGCTATGCCCGGACCTACCGGGAGCTGGTGGAGACGACCGACTGGTCGCGCTACGGCCGGGCCTCCGGAAATCCCAAGTGCGCCAACTGCATGGTCCACGTGGGCTACGAGCCCAGCGCGGTCCTGGACGCCTTCTCGAGCTTCTCCAAGTTCCTGGCCATGGTCGCGGACGTGGCCACCATCACGGGCCCCCGGAAGGCCCAGCGCGCCTACCCCCGCGACGCTCGGCCCTACGAGCGGGTCCTGGCCGCCGCCGGCTCTCCGCGCCAGGGGTCCTCGGCCGCTTCCCCGCGGGAGTGCGGCAGCTCTTGCGGAGATCCCCCCTCCTGATGGACAAGGTCTTCGTCACCGGAGCCACGGGCTTTTTAGGCGCGAACCTCGTGCGCCTGCTCCTGGAGAAGGGCTTCCAGGTCAGGGCCCTGGCGCGCAGGGGAAGCGACAGGAAAAACCTCGACGGCCTCCCTGTGGAAGTCGTGGAGGGAGACATCCTCGAACCGGACGCCCTCGCGCGAGGATGCCAGGGCGTCCGGTTCGCATTTCACCTCGCGGCCGACTACCGGATCTGGGTGACGGACCCGGCCCCCATGTATGCGGCCAACGTGGACGGCACCAAAAACGCCCTCAAGGCCGCGGGGCAGGCCCAGGTGGAGAGGATCGTGCACTGCTCGAGCGTCGCCACGATCAGGCCCCCGCGCGGACGGCAGCCCGCGGACGAGGCCTCGACCTACTCCTGCGCCAAGGAGATCGTCAGCCACTACAAGAAATCCAAGTACCTCTCGGAGCGCGCGGCCCTGGAGCTCGCCGCCCGGGGCCTGCCGGTCGTGGTGGCCAACCCCGCGGCCCCCATCGGGCCCTTTGACCTCAAGCCCACCCCCACGGGCCGGATGGTCGTGGATTTCCTCAAGGGGAGGATCCCCTCCTACATCGACACCGGCTTGAATGTCGTCCACGCGCGCGACGCCGCGCAGGGGC
>CAYLZQ010000251.1:0-3998 GCA_964388045.1 uncultured Elusimicrobia bacterium
CGAGCCCGGATTTGTTCCATCGATTTCAGCCACGGGTCAGGAGTCCTGAACTTGAATTACCAGGAGAATCGGATCCGGCGCGCCCTGGGCCTGGTCTTCGTCGTCTCGGGCCTGCTCCACTCCCTCCAGGCCGGACTGGACGGTGCGCACGGTTTGGAGGCCAAGGTCTCCCATGGCCTCGCGCCTCGCCAAGGGCCTGTCCGCGGGCTGGGAGATCGCCCACAAGACCTGGCTTCTGCGCCAGGCCTGCCATGATTCGGCCATTTTCCTCATGCCCCGGGGGGACTATGCGCTGATCGTGCTGACCGGCCAGAACAGAAACCGCAAGGCGGCCAAGGACTTTATCAGCCGGCTGGGCCGGGTCACGTTCAGGCATTACAGGGGCCTCCACCTATCACGCCAAGGCCCCCAGGCGCCACAGCCAGATCGCCCTGCGCTAAGTGACGACGCAGCACGCGCGAACTTATCGCCGCAGGTACTAGGTCCTTAGGCCCGCCTGAGGTCTTCCCCATGGGCCCTGGAAGAAGGGGCCAATATCCGTCAATCTCATATCGATGAGAAGCTCGAAGCGCGGATTCCTGGTTTTGGCAGCTTTTCTGGCGGCGCGTCCAGCGCCTGTCTGGAGCGTCCCCATCTATGGCGATGACGACAGAAAGGACCTCTATGAGATAGAGGATACCAAAATCCTCCAGCTCGCCAAAAGCACCGTAGCCCTCTTCGAGGACGACATGGTTAAGATAGAAGGGGAGAAGGCGATCCTCGCCACCAAAAAATTCTGGGAGTCCCGCAAACTTGCAAAAGGAGAGCGGTTCTACGAGCAGCCTGCAGGGGCCTTCTGTTCCGGGGCCCTGGTAGGGGCAGACCTCGTCCTGACGGCAGACCACTGCCTGAGCCCCCTCCTTAGAATTTTGAAGTGGAAAAAGGAAGACCTCTGCGAGCAGACAAAGTTCGTGTTCGATTTCGCCATCCTAAAGGGAGGCCAGGATCCGACGAAAGTCCCTGCCCGCAACATCTACGGATGCGCCAAGATCTTGAAGGGCTCCGAGTGGCACAAATACACCACGGGCAGATTCTCGGACTGGACCTTGGTGAGGCTCGACAGGCCTGTCAAGGACCGCGAGCCTCTCGATGTGAACACCTCCGGGGAGATTAAAGAGGGAACCAAGGTCTTTGCCATAGGCCATCCCAATGGTCTGCCCACAAAGGTGGTTTCGGGAGGGGCTGTCCGGGAGAATTGCAAGTCGGAATATTTTTTTACGGCCAATCTTGACGTCTTTCCCGGCGACTCCGGAGACCCGGTTTTCAACTCGGAAACGACGCTAATAGAAGGGATCGAGGTGAAGAGCGGGGACGACGATTTCATCTTCGCCGCCGATGGAGAGTGCAAGTCCAATGTCCTGCCCCAGGACGGCGGAAATGGGATAGGAAGCACGAAAGTCTCCATGTTTTTGAAGGAGCTGGAAGCCGCCCTCAAGGACAGCCCCCCGTTTGACAAGAGCTCAAAGCCCGTCGAAAAGTAATACCGTCCGGTTAGGTCCTGATCCTGCGGAACAAAAACCGGGCCCCGTTCGTATACTGTATACTGTAGACCTGTCGCGATTTTTTTAGTACGTCATTGACAGCAGGCGGTTGAGAGGCTATACTTTAATAGGGACTAAGGGACTAATAAATCTGTGACAGCGCGAATCCGCAAGAAGCTCAATTTTATGGTTGCTGTTCCTATTCCGCGCTTTGGCCAAGATCGAAAGGCTCTGGAAAAGAAACGGATTGACGAAGCCATCCGTGAGGTCGTTGAGGCCTTTTCAAGATGGTTCGGAGGGGCGAAGGTGCTTCACTCCGTTGGTGCCTATAGAATGATGGATGGTGCAGTTATTCTCGACAACGAAGAGCCGGCCGTTGTTTCTATGACGTCTAGGGCGGACTATCGGAAAAGGAAATCCGACATTGAACAGATGGTGGACCTGATCGGAGCTGGACTCGACCAAGAGTCTATGGCGGTGATTGCCTGTCCTGCCGAAGGCTTTCTGGTGTTTCGGGGGTCACAATGAGCAAGGTAAAATTCTTTGAGTTGTCGAAGACGAGCAAGTTGCGGGAGATCGAGGTTCAAATCAATCATGAGCTTGCTTCAACAATCCCCTCGCGTCCCGTCGTCACGCTCTTTCAAACCACAGAAGGCAGGGTCGGATATTCCGTTTCCGGCATCCCTCTGGAGGGGGGGCGTGCAGTCCTAGATCAAGTGCATCGGACGATTCGAAAGTCCCTCAAACTTCGTAGAGGACGTCCGCTCTCGGAACCGAAGCACCAAGTGAAGTTCTGGATTCCGGAAACCAAGTACCGTTTGCTTACCAAGAGGGCCAGGCGACAGTCGGTCTCGCCTTCCTACTTGGCAGGTGAGTTTGTCGTTTCAAGACTGCCTTGAACTCTGTCTGTAGGAAAAATTAGTGCACTTTGACCGGGGACCGAGTCTCACGCGGGAGTGTAGCGCCGGAATGCCCGTGGCGTCAATGCCAAGCGGCGACACGGGAGTTAAAACTCCTTGCGCTGAGTTTAAGTTTAGGTTAAACTATGCTTCGATTCCTGGAGCTTGGGATGGCGACCCCCTTTTCGACCCTTCTGGCCAAGGCCCGCGAGGCGGCCGGCTTCCGCTCGCCGCACGACTTCTACAAGAAAAGCGGCGGGAAAAGGGTCCTGGGAATGTCCTTCGTAAACTACTGGCGGTTGGAAAGGGGAGAGACCCTGCCCAAACCGGACCGCTTAAGCCTCCTGGTCTCCTGCCTGCGCCTGCCCCACGCGGTCCCCAAGAGCCGCGAGCTGCTTCGAGCCTACTTATTGACCCTGCTCGGCTCGGAGCGGACCTACGAGTGGATGAGGGCGGCTCTCGCGCCGGAGAGGCCGGACCTGAGCCGTCAGGCGGTGCGCCGGGTCATGGAGCAGGCGAACTATCCGTTGAGCCTCGATCAGTTCCGGGCCATCATCCGGAACTACCCGGCCTACTGGAGCTTCGTCCTCCTCTGCAACGACAGGCGGTCCTGGAGGACCGCGGATCTGGCTCGAAAGCTCGGGGCGGGCCCCCGGAAGCTTGCGGCAAGCTTAAAGAGCCTCGCCCGTCACAAGCTGATCAGCATCGGCCGCGACGGCCGGGTCAGTTGCCCTTTCGCCGGGAAGGCCGCCCGGCTGCCCAGGCCCGACATGGCCAGCGAGCAGGACAGGCAGAGGGTGCGGGAATACCAGAGGCGGATGCTCAAGAGCCAGGGGACTCTTTTGTGGCACGTCTACCTCCTGCCCAGGGCCTACGAGCCCGAGCTTGAGACCTATTTCCCGCATCTCAGCCAGGCCGTCGGAGACTCCCATGTCTACGCCCTCTCCGGCGAGCCCGGGGAGGAGAAGCCCGGCCCCACCTCCCTCTTCCTGGTCGAGGGGGCCGTCCACCGGCTCTTCTCGTTCTAAAACGGGGGCCTTGCGCGAAAGGACTCGATGCGCTATCCTTTGGGCCGTGAAATCCAAGGCTCCCTCAAGTCCTGGACGTCCTGGAGAAGGAACCTGAATTACCAGGAAAATCGGATCCGGCGCGCCCTGGGCCTGGTCTTCGTCGTCTCAGGCCTGCTCCACTCCCTCCAGGCCGGCCTGGTCCTCTTCTACTCCCTGGGCCTCGTCCACCTGCACATCACGGCCAGGCTCTGGAGCCGGATGCACTACGGACTTTTCCTCTTCACAGTCCTGGCCGGGGGAAGCTTCCTCTTCTTCTCCTTCCGCAGGGCCGGGCTCTTCTACGCGCAGACCCTCCTCGACTTCGCCGTGGGCATCGGGATCTTCGTTCTGCTGGTCTCCCTCCTGGGCCTTCTCCTGGGCCGGCACCCAAGCCCCTGGATCGCGCTTCTTCCCTCGGCCTTCCTCCTGGCCTATGGGCTCGGGCTCTACCGGGGACGCAGTCTCGGTTTCTGGGCCAGGAACCCGGAA
Source organism: uncultured Elusimicrobia bacterium (assembly GCA_964388045.1). GTDB lineage: Bacteria > Elusimicrobiota > Elusimicrobia > UBA1565 > UBA9628 > CAYLZQ01. The sequence continues at coordinate 3,958 of CAYLZQ010000251.1, forward strand.
GAATAGCCCTCCCCTGGACTTGAATCGGATTTGAGTCCTTT
>CAYLZQ010000252.1:0-3996 GCA_964388045.1 uncultured Elusimicrobia bacterium
CTTCGGCTCCCAGGCGGCCCTGCGCCTGCCTGCCTCGGCGCGCTGCACGGTGAGTTCGGGGCAGCGCGTCGCGGGGGGGGTCACGGTGGTCGGGGAATGGACAGGCTGATCTTGAAGCGCGGGGGCCAGGTCCTGGTCCCCTCCATCTTCACCGTGGGCAACATGGCCTGCGGCTTCTACGCCCTGCTCTCGGCCCACATGGGGGAGTTCGTCCCCGCGGCCACGGCCATCCTCGCCGGCATCGCCTTCGACGCCTTGGACGGGCGCGTGGCGAGGCTGGTGCACGGGGAGTCCGCCTTCGGAGTCGAGTTCGACTCCCTCTCGGACTTCCTCACCTTCGGCATCGCCCCGGCCCACATGATGTACGCCTTCATCCTCAAGGACTACGGGGTCTGGGGCTATCCCATGGCCTTCCTTTACGCCCTCTGCGGGGGCCTGCGCCTGGCCCGCTTCAACGCGGTCGCCCACGACGCGGGGGCCAGCAAAAGCCTTTTCACCGGCCTGCCCATCCCGGGCGGGGCCGGGTTTCTGGCTTCATTCGTGCTCCTCTATCAGATCGTGGAGCAGGGCCGTCCGGCCCATACCTGGAAGTTCCTGATGAACCAGGTCCCGGCCCTCTACGGCCTGGGCCCCGGCCTGGTGGTCGCGATCTCCCTGCTCATGATCTCGACTGTCCCCTATCCGGCCTTCAAGCAGCCCAACCTCTTCCAGCCTCGTTCCCTGAAGGTCCTCCTAGGGGTCGTGATCGGGGCCCTGCTCGTGTTCGTCTATCCTCAGAACACGATCTTCCTGCTCTTCCTCTGCTACGCTCTCCTGGGACCCGTGGGCTGGGCGGTGAGGCTGGTCCTCTCGGCGCTCGGAAGATCCAGGGAGGTTCCCCGGGAGGAGAGCCCTTAAGCCCCCTCGCTTTTGCTCGCGAAGTGCGCGATCGCGGCCCCGGACAGGGCCCCTAGCAGGGCCAGCCCCACCAGGGGCCCGCCTGAGAAGCCGAGCAGGATCCCGAGGATGCCCAGCAGGCCTAGCCCGAGCGCTCCCCCCGCGATCCGGTCTCCCACGCCGAAGCGGCCCAGGGCTCTCGGGCTTGCGGGTTCCCGCCTTCTTTCCTCGACGGCCTGATCCTTCCTCTTTTCCTCCTGGGTCTTGAGCGGGACCTCCTGGATCTTGAGGCCCTCCGGCTTCTTTTCCTTTTTGTTAAGGGCCAGGGCGGCCTCGCGCTTCTTCTCCGCGAAATAGCCGAGGCAGAGGTTGACCACCTCTGAGGTCGCCTCCCATCCGGAGGAGGCAGCCTGCTCAAGGCCGGCTGCGTCGAGTGCCTCCTGGCCCTTCCCCTCGAGCTGCTTGGCCTGCTCCAGGGCCGAGGGCTTGGAAGCCACGGCTGTCGGCGAAACGTAGCGCGGGCAGTAGTAGGCCAGGAGGTCCGTGACCCCGAGTTTCTCCCGCTCAAGGAAGGCCATGAGCTGGGGATTGGGGAGGACCAAGTCCTCCCTGATTGTGGCTGCCACCCTCTTTTGCCACTTTCCGATCACCTCGGGACGCAGCCTTTCATCCGAGAGGGCGCTTTTCAGCTCAGCCTCGTCCTTGGCGCGATCATGGGAGCTGTCGAGGAGATAGGCCGCCAGGACCTGCTCGACGCGGTCGCTGAAGAGCTTCTCGATGACCTGGGCCAGGGGAGCGGGGGGTGGAGGGGGCGTCTCCGTGGCTCCGGAGTCGTCCTTGCCCTGCCTGGCGACTTCGCCCTCCTGCGGCGGAAAGAGCTGGGCCAGGCTGTTGTCGGGCTTGAGGGCCTCCTGGGCCCAGGCCGTCAGGGCCTTGTCCTGGGACCGTCCTTCGGACTCCTTGTAGGCGGCTAGGTCCTCTTGGATCAATCGCCTCAGTCGGCGGACCATCCTGGCCCCCGCTTCCGGGTCGCCCTTGGCGGACGCCTCCTCAGCCTCCTTGGCCAGGCGCTTGAGCTCTTCCGGCATCCCCGGGTCGAGCCTCTTGAGGCGCCACTCCGCGTAGGTCTGCTCGAAGGGGTCCAGGCGCCCGGGGGAGGCCTCGGACTTTTTGCGCTCCTCAGGGTCGAGATAGGCCGTGACTTGGTCCATGACCCGCTTGCGCCACTTGGCGAGCAGGGCCTCGGCCTGCGCGGGATCCGAGTCCGCGGCCTGCTGGTCCCCGCGGAACTCCTCCTTTTCCCTCTCGAGGCTGATGAGGTAGGTCAGGACCGCGTGCTCGAGGTCCGTGAACCGGTAGACGAAGGGCTTGCCTCGGGGCTTTTCCTCGGGCCAGGGCTTGACCTCGGATTTTTCCGTGGGCCCAGTCTCTGGCCGGGGCTCTTGCGCGGGATCCGCTTTGGCCTGCCTCTGGGGTTCCTTCTCCTCCTCGGGCCTGGATTCCCCGGCCGGGGGATCATTCCGGGCCGTTGGATTTTGTTCCGCCATTTGCGGCAGCCTCATCCCGGCGCGGGCGTAGAAGGCCTCCAGGGCCTTGGGGTCTTTGTCGATCAAGCCCGAGGCCCTTGAGGCCAGCTCCGCGAACTGAGTCTGCGGCTCCTGGATCCCCTTGGGGGGATCGTCGAGATACCGCCTGAGCTCGGAGCGCAGGAAGGCCCGGCAATGGCTGACCCGCTCCCGGAGCAGGTAGTGCTCCTCGGGGCTGCGCGGGACCACCACCTCCAGCCACTCGCGGGTGAACTTGACGTAGGCCTCCTCGGGGGCCCACTTCAGGTAGCTCACCAGGAGGTCTGACTCGAAGTCGCTGAGCTTTTCCGGCTCCGGGGCCTTGGTCTGCTCCAGGTAGAAGGAGGCGATCTCCTTGAAGCTCCCGGACCTGAGACCCTCCGCGAAGGAGGCGGCCGGAGAGAGGTCTTTCGGGTTTTTATTGACCGCCTCGCCGGCCCTCTGGTAGCCTGCCCAGGCTGCCTCGGAGGCGCCCTTGCGGTCCGGGAAATAGCCGGACTTCTCCCGGGGCCGGTAGCCCTGTATCTTCTTTTTCATCTCCTCCTCGAACTGGAAATCGTTTTGGGCGCGGATCATGACCAAGTCGATGAGGGCGTGCTCGAGGAGCGTGAAGTGGCGGTTGAGGAGCTGGGAGGGGTTGGGCTTGTCCCTGCCGTAGAGGTAGGAGTTGTCCCCGGCCCAGGCCGCATGGCTTAGCAAGCAGCTCATGAGGGCCGCCAGGGTCAACCCGAGGCGCGCCCTCCATGAAGGGAAACGGGCTTCGAGGGGGTTCATGTTTTTCTCTCCTCGCTCTCCCAGGAGGAGCTAGAAGCCAGGATAGGGGCCGAAAGTCCCGGCGCACAGGGCCTAAAGGCCCTGGCCCTGTTGGGCCCAAAGGCCTACTTGCGGGGAAAGAGGGGCGGGCCCTTCTGGATCTTCCCGGTCCCAGCCGGGACTCCAGCCAGGACCTGCTCAGCGGTCAGGGGGGCCGGGAACTGGCGCACCCCAAGCTGGGAGTGGATCTTGGCCGCGGTCTGGGGCATGAAGGGCTCGAGCCAGCCGGCCACGATGCGCAGGGACCAGACCAGGTCGAAGAGCACGGTCTTGACCTTCTCCGGGTCGGACTTGGCCAGCTTCCAGGGGGCCTGGTCGTTGACGTGCTGGTTGAGCTCCCCGATGACGCCCCAGACGATCCCCAGGGCGCCGCTGAAATCCAGGGCCTCCATGCGGGCGGCGATCTCGGCGCTGCGCGAGGCCACGCGCCGGGGGTAGAAGTCCTTTTCGGGATTGGAGCGCTGGGGCATGACCCCGCCCAGGTAGCGGTCTACCATCTCCACGACCCGGGAGATGAGGTTGCCCAGGTCGTTGGCCAGCTCCGCGTTGTAGCGCTTGCGCAGGGAGTCGCGCGAGAAATCCCCGTCGTTGCCGAAGGGCATCTCGCGCAGGAGGAAGTAGCGCAGGGCGTCCACCCCGAACTCGCGGGTGACGTCGCGGGGGTCGACGAAGTTGCCGCGCGACTTGGACATCTTCTGGCCCTCGACCGTCCACCAGCCGTGGGCGAAGACCGCTCGCGGCA
>CAYLZQ010000253.1:0-3980 GCA_964388045.1 uncultured Elusimicrobia bacterium
TTCGAGATGGGACTGGTGAGAAGCCACTACGTCAGCCGCACCTTCATCAAGCCCACCCAGGAGCTGCGCGAGCTCTCCGCCGAGCTCAAGCTCGCCCCTGTGCCCGAGACCCTGGAGGGCCGCCGAGTGGTCCTGGTGGACGACTCGATCGTGCGCGGCACCACCTCGAGGAAGATCACCAAGAGCCTCAAGGCCGCAGGGGCCAGGGAGATCCACATGGCCATCTCAAGCCCCCCCATCGTCTCCCCCTGCTACTACGGCATAGACACCCCCAGGGCCGGGGAGCTCATAGCCAACAGGCGCAGCCTGGAGGAGATCCGGCGCTTCCTTGAGGTGGAGAGCCTGCATTACCTGAGCCTGGAGGGGATGCTGGCGGCGGCCGGAGGGGAAGGCTTTTGCACCGCCTGCTTCACCAGGGTCTACCCCACTCCCATCCCTGACTACCAGACCCCTGAGCCGGTCAAAGCAGGATGAAGTGCCTCCTCCTAGGCTCCGGGGGCCGCGAGCACGCCCTGGCCTGGAAGCTCAGCCAGAGCCCAAAGCTAGAAAAGCTCTTTTGCGCCCCGGGCTCCCAAGCCATCTCAGCCCTGGCCGAGCGCGCCTCCCTGGACATGCTGGATCCGCAAGCGGTCTCGGCCTTCTGCGCGAAAAACAGGATCGCCCTGGTGGTCGTGGGCCCTGAGGCCCCGCTCGCGGCAGGAGTGGCTGACGTCCTCTCCGAAAAAGGAATCATGGTCTTCGGCCCCGGCAGGCTGGCGGCCCGCCTTGAGTCCTCCAAGTCCTTTGCCAAGCAGTTCATGGGGCGCCACGAGATCCCAACAGCGTCCTTCGAGGTCTGCGCGGAGCCCGGGCAGGCTCTGAAGGCCTTGAAGGCCATGGAGCTCCCTGTCGTGGTCAAGGCCGACGGCCTGGCCGCTGGAAAGGGAGTGCGGGTCTGCCGCAGCTCCCAGGAGGCCCTCTCGGCGGTCAGGGATTTCATGGAGAAAGAGACCCTGGGCCCCGCGGGAAAGACAGTGGTGATCGAGGAGTTCCTGGAGGGGCCTGAGCTCACCGTCATGGCCCTGACGGACGGAAAGTCCCATGCCCTCCTTCCCCCCAGCCGGGACCACAAGAGGCTCAAGGACGAGGACCAGGGGCCGAACACAGGAGGAATGGGAGCCTATGCCCCCGTCCCGCTGGATGAAAAGACCCTGGCCAAGATCAAGGCGATCCTGGACCAGGTCCTCTCAGGGCTCGCGGCCGAGGGCCTGGACTACCGTGGAGTCCTCTACGCCGGCCTCATGCTCACGGCCCAAGGCCCAAGGGTCCTTGAGTTCAACTGCCGCTTCGGGGACCCTGAGGCCCAGGCTGTTCTTCCCCTCTTGGAAACGGACCTGCTTGACCTGGCCCAAGCCTGCGCCGAGCGTAGGCTTCAAGAACTGAAGCTCTCAGTCAGGACTGGAGCCTGCCTTTGCCTGGTCCTGGCCTCCGAGGGCTATCCTGAGAAGCCCAGAACAGGCAGGCCCATCAATGGCCTTGAGTCCCTCGCGCCTTCTCCCGACCTGATGGTCTTCCACGCGGGAACCCTCAGGCAAGACGGCCAATGGCTCACGGCAGGGGGAAGGGTGCTTGGGGTGACGGCCCTGGGAAGGGATCTCTCCCAGGCGCGCGAGCGCGCCTATGAGGCTGCATCGAGAATCGGGTTCGAGGGCGTGCATTTCAGGCGCGACATAGCCGGCCGGGTCCTGCAGGAGGCCTGATGGCCAAGCCCCTTGTCGGGATCATCATGGGAAGCCGAAGCGACTGGGAGGTCCTCAAATCCGCCTCCGAGCTCTTAAAGGAGCTTAAGGTCCCCCACGAGTGCCGCGTGGTCTCGGCCCACCGCACCCCGGACCTCCTCTACGAGTACGCGCAATCAGCGCAAAAAAGGGGGCTCAAGGCGATCATCGCAGGAGCAGGGGGAGCGGCCCATCTTCCTGGGATGACGGCCGCCAAGACGCTGCTTCCCGTCCTTGGGGTGCCTGTTCCCTCCAAGTCCCTGAGCGGGCTTGACTCCCTCTTCTCCATCGTCCAGATGCCCAGGGGAGTCCCTGTCGGGACCCTGGCCATCGGGCAGGCAGGGGCCGCCAACGCCGCCCTCCTCGCGGCCCAAATCCTGGCCCTCCAGGATCCCTCCCTGGGCCGCAGGCTCAAGGCCTTCCGAGACGCCCAGACGGCGAAGGTGCTGAAAGAAAAGCTGAAACCGGGCCGTTTATAAAGAAGATTGAAGCCGGGCCGTTTATAAAGAAAGATTTCCCGAGCAGAAACTATCGAAGCTCGGCCGGCTTGCCCTTCGGCGTCAGGAAGGCCGAAACCCAGACGCTGGAGTCCACCAAAACAATCACTTGGTCTTTTGGCGAACCGAGCGCATGGCCCTCGTAATATCGGACTCAACCTCTTTTAAAGAAAATTTTAATGTGCGTCTATGCACGCTGCGCAAAAGAGCGCCCAATTCCTTTTTCCATTCTGCGACGGGCGTAACCATCAAGCACGCCTTTTCCTTTTCGGAAAGCCGTAACGGGTTGAGGGGCTTGAGGATTCCGTGCTGGTATACGGCGTTGATCAATTGGGTCATGGGAACGCCTATAGGTTAACGGAAACCCGTCGCCAAATCAACGACGTCTTGCTTTTTGGAAAACCCGATGTTAAACTTAAGGAAAGGCGGCAACTGCTCGTGAGACAACGCGTCTATGCGGACACCTCGGTCATAGGAGGATGCCTTGACGATGAGTTCGCCGAGTGGTCGAACGCCCTGCTCAAGAAATTCAGGGAGGGCGCGAAAATCGCGGTGATTTCAAACTTGACCCGCGAAGAGTTGGAGAGAGCGCCGGAGGAGGTCAGAAGCATATTGACGATGTTCCCGGACGACTTCATTGCGGATGTTTTCTTAGGCCGCGAAGCGGAAGCCCTGGCCGATCTTTATATTGAAGAGAAGGTCGTCGCGCCCAAGCACATCGTTGACGCTCGACATATCGCCATCGCTACGATTGAACGCGTGGACGTTTTGGCAAGCTGGAATTTCAAGGAAATCGTGAATTTGAGCCGAATCCGGGCATTTAATGCCGTCAACCTCAAAATGGGCTACCCCCTCCTTGAGATTCGCAGCCCGAGAGAGGTGCTTTATGAAAAAGAAGTTTGATTGCGTGAAGTTCCAGCACGAGGCCAGGAAAAAGTTGGGCGCAAAGTATCCCGCGTCGCGCTCCTCGGAATTGATGCGCGATCTAGAGCAGAAATACGGCCATCTGAGGAAGCGGGAGGTTTTGCATCCCTCGGGACGTTAACGCGCTTGGCAATCGGCCTGCCCATCCCAGGGAAACCCCGAGAAGATCCGCCGCTTCCTGGAGGCGGAGAGCCTGCGCTCCCCGAGCCTCGAGGGCATGCATTCCAGGCGCGACATGGCCTGCCGCAGGCTCAAGGCCTTGCGCGAGGCCCGGAAGGCGAGCGTGCTGAAGGAGTGGCCGTGAAAAAACTCATGCCCGGCTCCACGATCGGCATCCTGGGAGGAGGCCAGTTGGGCAGAATGCTGGCCCTGGAGGCTGGAAGGATGGGCTACCGGACCATAGTCCTGGACCCTGCCCCTGGCGGGCCATGCAGCCAGGCCGCTGATGCCCACATCCAAGCCCCCCTGGGAGACGCCCAGGCGGCCAAAAAGCTCGCGGCGGCCTCCGACGTGGTGACCCTGGAATGGGAGCTCGTGCCCGCCCAGGTCCTGGAGGAGATCGAGAGGGTCAAGCCCATGCATCCCTCCTCAAGCGTCCTCAAAATCATACAGGACAGGCTCGCTCAAAAAGAATTCTTGAATAAAAACGGATTTCCCCAGGCAGCCTACTCCCCAGTGAACGACAGGACGGCTCTTGAGGAGGCTGCGCAGAAAATCGGATTCCCGTGCCTCCTCAAGAGCCGTCGGCAGGGCTACGACGGGAAGGGCCAGCGACTCCTGCTGGGCAAAGACGAGCTTCCCT
>CAYLZQ010000254.1:0-1401 GCA_964388045.1 uncultured Elusimicrobia bacterium
CGGCTGCCCCTCGGTTCTCGCCCAGAACCTGGGTCGCCTGCGCCGCGGGGACCAGATCGTCTACGCGGTCCTCGGCTCCGGCCTGGCCTGGGGCGGCGGCATCATGGAAGTAGAATGAAGGAGACCCCCGCCACGCACGCGCCGCAAGCACGGCCGGAATGCCCCCCGGCAACGCCGTGCGTTCCTTTATGAAGGACATAGCGGTGGTGACCGGGGCCTCTGGAGGGATCGGGCGCGCCGTGGCCAGGAGAATCCACGAGAAATCCGAGGGAGGCCTGCGCCTGTGCCTGCACTACAACGGCAACCAGGAGGCTGCGGAGGCTCTCTCGAGGGAAATCCCGGACTCCTTCCTGATCAAGGCCGATCTCTCCGCCAGCGAGGGCCGCAGAAACCTGCTTGCGGGCGTCCTCAGGGAAGGGGTTCCCTATGTCCTGGTCAACAACGCGGGCATTGATCGGCCCCACGAGCCCGCGTTGTCGATCCAGGAATCCTCCTTCGACATCCTCATTGCCGTGAACCTCAAGGGCCCCGCCTTCCTGATGAGGGACTTCGCCAAGGAGATGGCGGCTGCCGGCTCCGGCGCAATCGTCAATGTCAGCTCCGTGCTCGCCCGCACGGCCCTGGTGGGCTCAGCCCTCTACCGCGCGGCCAAGGCGGCCCTGGAGGAGCTGACCAGGCAGTTCGCGAGGGAGTTGGGCCCCCGGGGGGTCCGGGTCAATGCCGTGGCCCCGGGGTTCATCGAGACGCCCATGACGGAAGCAATAGCGCCCGAGATCAAGGAGAAGATCATGAGCCAGATCGCCCTAGGGCAATTCGGCTCTCCCGAGGCCGTGGCCGAGGCGATCTGCCACTTGATCGAGAACGACTATGTCAACGGGGCCGTGGTCCCCGTGGACGGAGGGATGCTGCTCTAATGAACGATTTGACCCCCGCCGAGGTCCTGGCCCTCATCCCCCAGCAGAGGCCCATGCGCTTCATCGACGAGATCCTGGAGGTGGACGGGGAGCACATCCTCGCCTCCTACACCTGGAGGGAGGAGGACTGCGCCGGCCACTTCCCGGGCAATCCTGTCGTCCCAGGGGTCAAGCTCATCGAAATGGCGGCCCAGGTGGGGAACGTGGCCTGGGGCATCTACCTGATGGCCGCTCACGTGAGCCCCGAGGAGCTCAAGGCCCAGGTGGGGTTCTTCACCGAGATCGAGCATGGGGCCTTCAAGAGGGTGGTCAGGCCCGGGGAGAGGGTCGCGGCCCTGGCCGGCTTCGGGGAGGAAGGCTACTTCCGGAAAAACAAGCTGGTGAGCGAGGTCGCGATCCAGTTCTCGGGCGGGCCCAAGGACGGGGAGGAGATATTCTCCGGGAGGACCTCCGGGATGTGGGTCCCCAGGGACTCTGAGGCCTTAAG
>CAYLZQ010000254.1:1411-3955 GCA_964388045.1 uncultured Elusimicrobia bacterium
CCATGACAAGGCGCGTAGTCGTCACCGGGATCGGGGCCGTCTCCCCCAACGGGGTCGGGGTCCCGGCCTTCCGCGAGGCGCTCAAGGCCGGCAGGTCCGGGATCAGGTGGCACGAGGAGCTCAAGAAACTCAACTTCGCCTCCCAGATCGGGGGCATCCCCCCCCTGGCCGAGGAGGATATCCTCAAGCTCATCCCGGAGAGCGACACCCATAAGCTGAGCGAGGCCATGACCTACGCGGCCCTGGCCGCGGTCGAGTGCGCCCGGGACTCGGGGGCGGCCGTGGACCTCCTCAAGGGCTACCAGGCTACCCCGGTGGACTGGGACACCGGGGCGATCATCGGCTGCGGGATCGGCGGAATGGACACCATCTTCGAGGAGCTGGGGCCGGTCATGTCCGAGGCCGAGCAGCAGGAGCCGGGCCGCGGCACCGCCCCGATGGGCGCCGACATAGTCCCAAAGGTGATGGGGAGCTCGGTCTCGGTCGCGATCGGGAAGTTCCTGGGCCTGGGGGGCCAGACCAGCACAAACAGCTCGGCCTGCAACACCGGGACCGAGTCCATCTTCGAGGGCTTTAAAAACATCCGGATGGGCTGCGCCGAATCCATGTACGTGGGGGGCTCCGAGGGAACTCACTACGCCATCTGGGCCGGCTTTGACGCGATGAGGGACGTCCTCTGCTCCCGCTACAACGAGATGCCGGCGAAAGCCTCCCAGCCCATGGGAGCCGGGGCCTGCGGCTTCGTCCCGAGCGGGGGAGCCGGGATCCTGCGCCTGGAGTCCCTGGAGCACGCCCAAGCGCGGGGGGGGCGGATCCTCGCGGAGCTCGTGGCCGCCTACTGCAACTCGGGCGGGCAAAGGGACGGGGGGACCATGACCTTTCCGAACGCGGAGGGAGTGGCGCGCTGCATCAGGAGGGTGATCCGGGAGGGAGGGATAGACCCGGCTCGGATCAGCCTCGTCAACGGGCACCTCACCTCCACGACCGCGGATCCCAGGGAGGTCGAGAGCTGGATGCAGGCCCTGGAGCTGCCCCCGGAAAGGTTCCCCTTGATCCAGGCCACCAAGTCCATGATCGGCCACTGCCTAGGCGCTGCCGGGGCCCTGGAGGCGGTCGCGGTCGTGGACCAGATCGCCCGGGGCTACGTCCACCCCTCGATCAACTGCGAGGAGGTGCATCCAAAAATTCAAGCTGTCGCCAAGAGCATCCCCCATGCGCTTCTTGAGCGACCGCTTGAATATGTCATAAAGGCGTCGTTTGGCTTCGGCGACGTCAACGGGTGTCTTCTTTTCAAGCGCTGGGAGCAAAAATAACCAGGAGGTAGGGCTATGGCATTCAAGCGCAGGGAGACGGTCATGGAGGCGGTGGACCTCAACGCCATCACCCCGGAGGAGGCCGAGAGGCGCATCATCGCAGGGGTCAAGAAGTACGCGACCAACGAGGCCAATTGGTCCAAGGCGGACGCGAATACCCCCTACCTGGGCCACATCATCGGCATGGGGATCGAGTCCTCGAACCTCGCGGACATCACGATGTCCATCGAGAGGCAGTTTTTGACCAAGAAGACCAGGAGGGTCCCGGTGGCCGAGGGCTCCCAGGAGTTCCGCCTCGAGGAGGGGGAGCTCGGAAGACTGCGCATCCTCGACGGCCAGGACGCCACCGCCGCCACCCCGGGGCTCTCGATCAAGATGCTCATGGACCTGGGCCACATGCCCCGAAACGAGGCCTACCTCTCTCGGGTCGTCTCCTACGCCTACATCGCGGCCATCGGGGACGGCCACCGGAGCAACGACTCCTTGCGCAAGGTGATCGACAAGGTCTCCAAGCTCTCGGGTCCCGAGCGCGCTGAGGCGGCGGCGAACCTCAAGGCCATCGCCCAGCAGGCCAGAGCCACCGAAGGCCTTCTCGCCGACCCCAAGGCCCTGGCCGAGTCAAGGCAGAAGACCTGCCAGTCCGACCAGGCGGCCTGCGACGCCCTGGCCCAGGAGCTCTCCGTGGTCCAGGGGAAAATCAAGGGGGCGGCCTCGGCAGACTCCCTCTCCGCCCTCCGCAGCGAGGAGGCCGAGATCAAGACCAGGCTCAAGATGAGCGCGGCCAAGCTCGGGGTCTCAAGCGCCGTCGCCAAGGAAGCGGCCCGGCGCTCCCCTGCGGAGGAGGCCAAGGTGCAGGAGATCCGCAGGCTCCTCCAGGAGACCCTGGCGCAGGCGGAAAAGATCGCCTAGCGCAAGCGTGCTTTCCTCCAAGGAACTCCGGGCGCTCAACCGCCAGAGGCGGCTGAGCGCCGCTTTTTCCCACCTGACCTATGCTTTCCTCATATTGGCGGGCAGGCTCTGCTTCCGCTACCGCTTCAAGAATCTAGAGGCCTTCCGGCGCCAGGTCTGGAAGGAGCTCCAAGCCCGTCAGGGGCCGGTCATCTGGGCCGCCAACCATCTCACCCTGATCGACTCCTTCCTCATCTTCTGGGCGGTCTTCCCCTGGCACAGGGCCTGGTAGTCGCGGCGCCTGCCCTGCTCAACGCCCGAGTACACGAACTACTACCGCCTG
>CAYLZQ010000255.1:0-3953 GCA_964388045.1 uncultured Elusimicrobia bacterium
CGACGAGGCCAAGCGCTTCGCCGAGGCCATGGCCATGGCCTATCACCGCTTCCACAGGATGCCGGTGAGGATAGCCCGCATCTTCAACACCTACGGCCCCCGGATGCGCAAGAAAGACGGGCGGGCCGCGCCCAATTTCATCACCCAGGCCCTCGCCGGCCGCCCGATCACTGTCTACGGCCGGGGGCTTCAGACCCGAAGCCTCTGCTACGTCTCGGACCTTGTCCGGGGCATAGACCGGCTCCTCCGCTCGGACTTGAACACCCCCGTCAACCTCGGCAACCCCGAGGAAGTGACCATCCTGGAGCTGGCCCGCACGATCCGACGCCTCTCGGGGTCCCGGTCAAAGATCGCCTTCAAGCCCTTGCCCCAGGACGACCCCAGGGTGCGCCGCCCGGACATCACCCTGGCCAGGACCAGGCTTCAGTGGAAGCCAGGGGTCCCCCTGGAGGAGGGCCTGCCCCTGACCATCGCCTACTTCCGCAAGTAGGCCATCCGTTTCGGGGTCCCCATGCTTCCCTATGCTTTCTGTGATCATCCCCTGCTTCAACGAGAGGCCCAACATCGAGCGCTTCGGGGAGGAACTCCTCCCCCCCCTCCAGGCCCTGGGGCTCCCCTACGAGGTCGTGGCAGTGGACGACGGCTCCTCGGACGGAACCAGCGAGGCCCTGCGCGAGCTCTCCGAGCGCCTGCCCCTGCGCCTGATCCGCCACCCCGAGAACCTGGGCCTGGGGGCGGCCCTGCGCACGGGCTTCGCCAAGGCCCAGGGAGATTGGATCGTCACCCTGGACGCCGACCTGAGCTTCCACCCCTCCCAGATCCAGGCCCTGCTGGAGAAACAGCGCCAGGCCGGGGCGGATCTGGTGAGCGGCTCCCCGTTCCTGCGCCCCCCAGGCGGCTCCGGGGTCCCATGGACGCGGCGCCTGCCAAGCCTCCTGGTTAACGCCTTCTACCGCGGCTTTTTGGATCCACGCCTGACCGCCTACACCCCCATCTTCCGCCTTTACCGGGCCGCCTCCCTCAAGGCCCTGCCCTTGAAAAGCACCGGCTTTGAGATCAACGCTGAGATCGCGGCCCGCTTCGTGCTGGCCAGGCACAAGACGGCCGAGGCCCCCGTGGTCCTGGGCCCGCGGCTGGCGGGACGCTCCAAGCTTAGGCGCGTCCGCGAGCTTGTCCGGCACTGCCGGCTGATCCTGAGGCTACTGGCGGGAGGCGAGTCGTGAGTAGACCTTCTCGTAGAAGGCCTTGAGCTCTTGGCGGCCCTTGGCGGATCCGACGACGCCCGCGTTCACCAGCCAGGCTTTCCAGCCTCCGCTGGCGGCGCGGCCCACCATGAGATTGGAGCGCAGCATCCTGGGGTTTAAGTCCGCGATTTCTAGGCGGGCCTCGATGAGGCGGTCGAAAAGGGCCCGGACATGGCGGAGCTTGTCCGAAGCGGGGCGCTCGAGGGTCTCGCCCTCGACCCGCTCCGCGACCATGAAACCGATAGCGCGTCCGTCAAGTCTGACGGCGCCCTGCTGAAAAAACCGCGGGGTGATGTCTAGGGGCTCCAGAATCCGGATCTTCCCAACCTCTTCCCTTTTGAACTCCAGGCTCCTGTCGCGGGTGAGCCTCGCGTTGAAAACCTTCACCGCGAACCGGGAATCCTGGGGATGAAGCAAGACGTGCTTGAAGCTGCCGAAGCCAATGAGGGCGGCCGGCTTGCCGTTGATCCAGTACCGCCCGCCGGCCCAGGCGAGGGACCCGACCGGGGGCTCGAGCGGGAGCCCCGGACCGGCCTCTTCCTGAGCGCCCCGCAAGCCCCCTTTCAAGGACGCGAGGAAAGGGGCCCATGCCGCATGGTCGAACTGCACCTGACCGGCGACTCTTTCGCCTTCAAGCCCCCTCCCAGGCTCCTCTCGAACGGCGGGATGGCCGGCTGGCTCCGGCTCCTCCGCCGCTGAAACAGGCGGCTCGAGCCGCGCGGATGGCCGGGGCTTCCCTCCCTGCCCTGCCGGCCCATCCGGCCCCAAAGGACCGGCGGCCCGCATGGAAGGGAAAATGCGCGCCTGGACTTCCTGGCTCAGGGGGACCGTGACATCGATGATCCGGCCCAAGCCGTCGCCCGCCCCGCCGGCTCTCAGGTACGCGCTGATGGCGCGGGACCTCGCGGCTGCCCCGACCAGCTTGCCTCCCTGGCCAGCGGCCCAGGCGGGGGCAACCATGGTCACCAGGGCTAGGAAAATAGCCCATTTCCCCATGAGTTAATTATGGCGCCGGAGGTGGCAGAAAGGCACGGGCCTTTAGGCTCCTCCCAAGAGGGTCTTTGGACCCAGGGGACTATTCCTGAAATTTGATAAAATTCAATTCTTGCAAGAAAGACGATGAACCCTATCGGGAGCCCCCAACGCCCCCTTCTGGTCGCGATCATAGGCTCGGGGCCTTCGGGTTTCTACGCGGCAGAGGCCCTGCTTAAGCAAAAGGCGCTGGCCGTGCGCGTGGACATGTTCGACCGGCTGCCCACGCCTTATGGCCTCGTCCGGGGAGGAGTGGCGCCTGACCACCAGAAGATCAAGAACGTGATCCTGGTCTACGAGAGGATCGCGAGCTCCCCTGAGTTTCGCTTCTTTGGAAACGTCAAGCTCGGGCGGGCCCTCCAGGCGGAGGACCTGCGCCGGCGCTACGACCAGATCGTCTACGCGGTCGGCAACGAATCCGACCGGAGGCTGGGGATCCCCGGGGAGGACCTGCAGGGCAGCCGCTCGGCCACCGCCTTCGTGGGCTGGTATAACGGCCATCCCGACTACCGGGAGGAGAGCTTCGACCTCTCCCAGGAGGCTGCCGCGGTCGTCGGGATCGGGAACGTGGCCATGGACGTGACCCGGGTCCTGGCCCAGGACCCGGAAAAGCTCAAGGGCACGGACATCGCGGACTACGCCTGGGAGGCCCTGCGCCGCAGCCGCGTCAGGACCGTCTACCTCCTGGGCCGACGAGGCCCGGCCCAGGCCGCCTACTCCCCGGCCGAGATCCATGAGATAGGCGCCCTGGAGGCCGCAGACCTCGTCGTGGACCCAACGGAAGCGGAGCTCGACGAGCTTTCGAAATCCCTCCTCTCGGATCCTGAGGGCAAGAAGAACGTGGAGTACGTCCAGGCCAAGGCCAAGCTCGGGGATGGGACCAAGCCCAGGAAGGTCCGTCTGCGCTTCTGCGTCTCGCCGGTGGAGGTGATCGGCGAGGGCGGCAGGGTCAAGGCCCTCAGGATCGAGAAGAACGTCCTGGTCCCTGACGGCAGGGGCGGGGTCAAGGCCCGGGGGACGGGCCAGACCGAGGTCCTGCCCGTGGGCTTGATCTTCCGCTCCGTAGGCTACCGCGGGACCCCGATCCCGGGCGTGCCCTTCGACGAGAAAGGCGGGAGGATCCCGAACCGCGACGGCCGCGTCCTGGGCCCGGAGGGCCTCCTGGCCGGGGAATACGTGGTGGGCTGGGCCAAGCGCGGCCCCACGGGGCTCATCGGCACCAACAGGCCGGACTCCGTGGCCACGGTCAAGGCCATGCTTGAGGACGCGACGGCCGGACGATTCCTGTCCGGCTCCGGGGACCCTGACCCTGAGGCCCTGCCGGCCCTGCTCAAGGGCCGCGGGGCGCGCTTCGTGACCTTCGCTGACTGGAAGCTCCTGGACAGGCTGGAGGTTGAGCGCGGGGCCAGGGGTGGGAAGATCCGGGAGAAGTTCACCCGCGTCGCGGAGATGCTGGCCGCCGTCTCTGAGGACGCCTCGGTTTCCGGATGATATAGCCCGAGGCATCAGGGCTCTTCATCGGCATGCGCTCAAACAAAACCCGCTGCGAATTTCTTGCCGCGCATGCTAGCCGTAGGCCGCCAGCCTGAGGCTGAGGGCCTCTCCGGGCTCCTGGCCAAGGCAGATCTCGACGAGCTCCCCCAAGCATCTCCGGCGCGCAGGCTCGATCTCGGCGTA
>CAYLZQ010000256.1:0-288 GCA_964388045.1 uncultured Elusimicrobia bacterium
TGCAGGCAAGGAGACTCTGCGGCTCGTTTGTTCCAGCGAGCCCCCCATTCCGCACTTGGCGCAGAGCTTATCCGCCAAGTGCGGAATGGGCGTCCTGGGGGCTCTTGAATGCGAACTTGCGCCTGGCGATCTTCTCCAGCAAGGGCAGGGCCTTCGCGTCCCGAATGCGCAGGGCTCCCTTGATCCCGAAGAGGACCGCCTCGGGCTCAGGCTCCTGGAGAAAGTTGACGAAGACCTGCTCCAGATGCGGGCTGTGGCGGCTTATAAGCTCGAGGGACCTCAGGGCCG
>CAYLZQ010000256.1:298-3938 GCA_964388045.1 uncultured Elusimicrobia bacterium
CGGGAGCGGCGGGGCGCTCATCTGGGAGAAGGCCAGGGCGGGCAGCAGGAGCAGGGCCTTCAAGAGATGAGCCACGCAGGAAACACCCAAGATGACCTCGGAGCGTCAAGCCCAAGATTGCGACGGGGTCTGTCGCTGCCAGGGGATTAGGGTATGCTTATTCCAAAAAACAGTGTAAAATGGAATCATGTATTCCCGATTGATCAGACCCGCCGGGCGGAAAAGCTTCTTCCTGTTCGGCCCGCGCGGGACGGGCAAGACGACCTGGGTGAAGGCGGAGTTTCCAGGGGCGCTCTATGTGGACCTGCTGGAATCAGGGCTGTTCAACGACCTCCTGGCCCGCCCTCAAAGGCTCGAGGAGCTCGTTCCGCCGGGCTTCGACGATTGGATCGTCATCGACGAGGTCCAGCGGATACCCGAGCTGCTCAACGAGGTCCACCGGCTCATAGAGGGCCGCCGATGGCGTTTCGTCCTGACCGGCTCGAGTCCCCGGAAGCTGCGCCGCATGGGCCCCAACCTCCTTGCCGGCAGGGCCTTGACCTGCTCCATGCATCCTCTCATCGCGGTGGAACTCGGGAAGGATTTCAACCCGGACCGCTCCCTGAAATTCGGGCACCTGCCGAGCGTCTTCTCGGAGCCCGATCCCCAAAGGTACCTGGAGAGCTACGTCCGCACCTATCTCGAGGAGGAAATCCGCCAGGAGGGATTGACGCGAAACCTCGGGGCCTTCGCGCGGTTCCTCGAAACCGCGAGTTTTTCGCAGGGCTCCGTCCTGAACGTTTCCTCCGTTTCTCGGGAATGCGCAGTTGAGAGGAAGGTGGTGGAGCATTACTTCGCGATCCTGGAAGACCTGTTGATCGCCTGCCGGGTGCCGGTCTTCACCAGGAAGGCCAAAAGGCGCATGCCCTCCCATCCGAAGTTCTATTTTTTCGACGTCGGGGTCTACCGCGCGCTGCGGCCCGCCGGCCCCCTTGACAGGCCGGAGGAAATCGAGGGGATCGCGTTCGAGTCTCTAGTGTTCCAGGAGTTGAGGGCCGTCAATGCCGTTCTCAACCTGGGCTACACCATGCACTACTGGAGGGCGGCCGGGAACGCCGAGGTGGACTTCGTGCT
This sequence comes from uncultured Elusimicrobia bacterium, assembly GCA_964388045.1. Lineage (GTDB taxonomy): Bacteria > Elusimicrobiota > Elusimicrobia > UBA1565 > UBA9628 > CAYLZQ01. The sequence goes on from CAYLZQ010000256.1 coordinate 1,412, forward strand.
CTACGGCGAGCGGGGCATCAAGGCCATCGAAGTTAAGCGCGCCGGCAGGCTGTCGGACGAGATGTTTCGAGGCATGCGGCTTTTCCTGCGCGACTATCCCATGGCCAAGCCCTTTTTCATCTACGGGGGCGGCCGAAGGATGAGCCGCGGCCCTATAGACGTCCTGCCGGTCGCCGACGCCCTGCGAAGGCTGCCTGAGCTCTTGTCCTAGACCTCCTGGGACAGGGGAGGCGGCCCTCAGCGGTGCATGAGGAAGCCCGCTCGCAGCAGCCCGCGAGGGAAATAGGCCAAGACGCCCTCGGAGCGTCAAGGAACAAAAAACGCCGCCCCTCTACCATGAGGGACGGCCTGGGAAAGGCCTCTCCTTGTCCTATTTGGCGGTGGTTTCTCCCTTGTTAATTTCCACTTCAGCTTCCACTGCTTTCGCGACGGGCGTTGCTTCCAGCTTTACCGCTTCACCTGTCTTGGAGATTTCGGGGTATTTGGCAGCGTCGTCAGCAATTCTGTCCGCATCCGGGAGTCTTGGTGGTGCTGGATCCCTGCCGTAGCCACCCACCTCAGCAGCAATGTCTTCGGATTCCGGAAGGACGATGGTGATTTCAGTCTTTTGGTCGTTTAGCTTTAGATCGATTCGTGGATAGATTTTATTCGCGATAGTGAATGAGGCCTTCACCGTATCAGTTTCCCCAGCAAGGACAACCTCATCAGACTTTGCATCCGCAATGCGGAGAAATATAGCATGTGCGGCACTGTTTTCTTCCTGCTGATGTTCATAGTTTACACTGACAAGATCTTTATAGAATGGTTTCCCTTCAGCGGTGTACGCTATCGCCATGATCTCATTATTGGGTAATTCCTCAAAAGCATGGAATATAGAGTGCCACTCCATTTGCTTGTCCAAGGCTTTGGCAACTGCGAGATTGTCTTTTCCACCTTGCTGGTTGATGATCGCGCTTGTCCTCTGGTATTCATTACGCTTAAAAATATCTGCCTTACTTTCAGAGTAATTCTTGCTTCGCGCGTCTGGCGCATCCAACGAACCATAGGCAATTTTTCCCTCAAGGCCCTTTGCCGTCATGCCGAGTTCGCTCTTTTTCTCTTGTTTCTCTCGCCTGCGCTTTAAAACAGCATTGCGGTTTTTGAAGGGAGGAATCTGGCGCACCGCGTCGGCTATAATTTGCCCAACCTCTTCTATGTCCTCCAACGTGCTCAAGTTGGAATTAGGATCTCGCGCTGCAGCGACTGAGGCGCAGAGCAGGGACGCCACGATAAAGGCGGCTCTTCCTAAATTCATGGCCTTTCTCTTTTTTCTCAGTTTAGTCCCAGCGCCGCCCGCGTGCAAGGCCCAATTTCAGGGCCCGAAAAATCACCCCTTGACAAAAAGGCGCAAAACGTCTCCGCTCAGCGGAGCTTGAGGATCAGGGCCTTGTCCCAGCGGTAGCTGAGGAGGGTGGCGAGCTTGTTGTTGGAGTAGGCGTAGTTGGTGACTGTCGAGAAGGCGTGGTAGTACTCGTAGCTCATGGTCCAGACGAAGTCCCTCAGGGCCGGAAGGAGGGGGCCCAGGGAGGTCCCCCAGGTCGCGCGGCCGCGCAGGGTCCTATCCCGCCGGTACTTGAGGCTGATGGCGGGGTCCGGCTGCTCGTAGATGTCCTCGTTCGCGGTGAGGCTCGAGAGCAGGAACATCCCGCGGCCCAGGACCCAGGTATGGCTGAGCTCCAGGGAGTAGCGCTCAAAGGCGTTGAACCTTTGCCTGGCGTGCTTGACCGTGTAGGTGAGGGCCCCCCGAGCTTCATGGTGGGGGAGACCAGGGCGTCCACTCCCAGGGTCCCGTCTATCTGGACCCCGGTGTACTCCTCCCCGCTTGGGACCAGGGCCGTGGCCACGTAGTCCTGGTAGACGTTCCTCGCCTCCGCGTAGAAGTTGGCGGCCGCGCCCATCCTGCGCTCCAGGCGTAAGGCTCCTCCGCGATTTCGCAGGAAGGTCTCCCTGGCCAGGAAGACGTGGTCGAAGAGCAGGCTCGGGGTGAGCTCGAACCATGGGGTCCTCGCCAGGGCCCCCGCCTCCACCGAGTGGGCCTGGAGCTCCAGGGTCTTGACCACGTTCTGGTCAGCCCGGTAGTAGGTGTAGGAGCCGAAGACCTGGTGCCTGCGCTCCGTTCCCAGGTCCCGGCGCAGCTCCACGTTCGCGATCGAAAGGATGCTCGTGTCCTCCTTCCGGAGCGAGGTGCCGCTGAGGCCTATGGGGACGTCCCCGAGCAGCCTCACCCCCGAGGCCGGGGCCGCGTTCCTGTTGCTGTCGTACTGGAAGCCCACGCTCAGGCGGCCGGAGAGACGGGTCCTGGCCCTGCGCCTTTCGATCGCGCGGAGGTATTGGTCGAGCTCCGCCCGGAGGGTGTCCTTCATGGGGAGGTCCTTCAAGATGTTGAGCTCGCGCTCCGCGTCCGCGAGCTTGTCCAGGCGAAATAGGATGATCGCGTAGAAGAGGCGCACCTTTGGGAGGGAGGGGTCCAGGCGCAGGATCCGCTCCA
>CAYLZQ010000257.1:0-1835 GCA_964388045.1 uncultured Elusimicrobia bacterium
TCCGGGTAGCCCCCCTCGCCGGTGCAGGTGAAGGTCCCGAGGCTCTTGGCGGCCATGGCCCTGGAAAGCATGAAGCTGAGGCTGACCGAGCCGAAGGACATGCCGCCCCCGTAGACCGGCAGGGAGATCGCGATCCTCTCCCCCTCGGGCCTGCGGTTCAAGGGCACTGAGAGGTCTATCTCGGTCTCCGGCGGGAGCCTCTCGCCGGGCGGGAGGACCTTGAAGTCCAGGCGGTCAAAGCCCCCTCCCGACCTGCCGACCCTGTACTCCAGGCCTGAGGAGGGAGGCCTCCCGGTCTCGGCCTGCTCCCAGGTGGAGAGGATGAGCTCCGGGGTCCAGCGCGAGTTTCCCAGGGCCTCAGGAATGGGGAAGCGCAGGCGGCTCAAGGCGGTCAAGCCCTTGCGGATGTTTGAGACATGCTTCCAGACTACCGGATCAGGCGCTGGCAAGGTCTCCAAAGGCCTCCCTCTCCATCTCCTCGAAAAAGATGGCCCGCCCCAGCTCCCCCCGCAGCCTTCGCACTTCCCTAAGGCCCATGGCGCTCAATATCTCCAGGAGCTGGTTGCGCCAGGAGGCGCAGAAGTTGACGATCCTCTGGGCCCCCCAGTCCGGATCGATGCGGGGAATCTCAAGGCCCCCCTCCCGCTCCGAGAGGAACTCTCCCCGGATCCTGGCTCCGAGGGCGACCCAGAGCGGGGTGTCCAAGGCCACCAGGTCCGCCCCGCAGACGACGATCTTCGGGACGTGCTCGGCGCGGACCAGCCCTCCTGAGACGATCAGGGTGAGCTCCTCCCGAATCCCCTTCTCCACCAGGGCCTCGTGGAGCCGGCGGACGGCCGCGAGCACGAAGGACCCGTCCCGGCACAGGCCATGGTAGTTCGCGAAGAGGTGGAAGACCCCGGCCCCTGCCGAGGCGAGCTCCAGGACCCTGGCCGCGCTTTCCGCCTCCAGGGGCAGGCGGGCCACGAGCACGCTTCCAGGGAAAACCCTTTCGAGCCCGGGAAGGTCCGAGGGACTGGGGTCCTCCAGCTCCACCATGGGAAAACGTCTTCCCTCCAGCCTCCCCGCCTCCCGGGCGCGAACCAGGGGGACGACCTGGCGCTCCGCCTTGCTTTCCAGCCTCTCTCCGGGGACGAGGCAGTAGGTCCTGATCCTCTCAGCGGCCTTGAGGGCAGCCAGGGCGACGTCCTCCCTGTAGAAAGGGAGGGGCAGGGGATCGAAGAGGAAGGGCACCGGGAGCTCCACCATCGGCCATTCCCCCCGGCAAGAGCCCCCGGACTCGAGGCGGATAGGCTTTCTTCCCACGTCCACGACCGTGGAGATGTATTCCCTGCCGTAGATCCCGTCCCGGGTGGGCCGCACGATCTCGGACATGTCCGTCCACATCCCGTCGAAGCCCTCCCCCGCGAAACGCCCCTTGTAGCCTACCCCCTTGACGGGGATCCTGCCGGTAGTCGCCTCGTAGTTCAAGGTGGTGATCGCGTGCGGGCCGAAGTAGGAGTCTCCGAGCCTGCGGTAGTCCTCGCTCACGAGCACCTCGCAGAACTCGGGATGCTCCTGGACGCAGCGCATGCAGCCCACGCAAAGCTCCCGCCGCGGCATGAAGCCTCCCAGGGGACCGCTGAAAACCCCGTAGATGCAGGGGCGGCTCAGGAGGATCTCCTTGCTGAAGCGGTAGTGGAAGGCCTCGCGGACGAGGAGCTTCGCCAGGCCCCATCTCCCGACGATCGGCTTGAACTTGTTGGGGACCCGGGCCCGCGGAGGGGCCTCTTGGATCGGTATCTCGTAGCGCCGGTAGGCGGTCATGAGTTTTCCCGCACAATCTTACCAAAGCC
>CAYLZQ010000257.1:1845-3930 GCA_964388045.1 uncultured Elusimicrobia bacterium
CCCCGTAGATGCAGGGGCGGCTCAGGAGGACCTCCTTGTCGAGCCTGTAGCGGAAGGCCTCCCGGATAAGCAGCTTGGCAAGGCCCAGGCGGCCCACCTTGGGATGAAACTTGTTCGGGAGGGGACGAATGGGAGGAGCCTCGGCGGTCTCGATCTCGTAGCGCTCGTACATGCGGGGATCCTATCGTAGAAAATCCATATCTCCTTTTGAAAGTCTTTGCCTGAGTATTGACGAAGGGGGGCAGGGGTGCTAAACTTCCGGTGGAATCTCCCCAGCCAGGCAAAGCCGGAGGATCCGAGGCTCCTATGAAGACTGAAAAAACCACCAAGAGCATGATCGAGGGAATCCACATTTTCGCGGGCCTCAACGAAAAGGCCATCTCAGCCCTGACAGCCGCCGCCCAGGAAACAAAGGTCCAAAAGGGGGAGCTCGTGGTCCGCGAGGGCAGCCCGGGCCGGGAGATGTTCCTCATCGGCCAGGGGAGGGTCGAGGTGGTCAAGGCCGCGGGATCGCCCCAGGAGGTCGTGCTGGCCCGGCTGGAGGCCGGGGACTTCTTCGGGGAGATGTCCATCATCGAAAGCCGCACCCGCTCCGCCTCGATCCGCGCCCTTGAGCCCGCCCTCTTCTACAGCCTCAGATGCGACGACCTCCTGCGCCTCTTCAACCAGTGGCCGGACCAGTACGGGATACTGATCTTCAACATCGCGCGCCACCTCTGCCGCCGCCTGCGGTCCATGGACGAAGTCTTCGCGGCCACGGCATTTTAGCGATTGACCCAGGTCAATCGTCCGTTTCCCAAAATGTGCTAGAATGGCCTCCTTCAAATCCTGAAAATCCTTTGAGGCAAGACCAGTGCGCTGGCTCCTGAGCCTGTTTGCTTCCTCCATCGGCAGGAAGATTCTTATAGCCCTGGCCGGACTTCTGTTGTGCCTATTCCTTGTCTCCCATTTGGCCGGGAACCTCTTCCTGCTCATGGGAGAAGAAGTCTTCAACCATTACGCCAAGAGCCTCTCTGAGAACCCCCTCATCCTTCCGGCGGAGGCCGTCCTCCTCTTCCTCTTCCTGATCCACATCGCGGTTTCGCTGGCCGTGAGATACCAGAACCGGCAGGCCAGGCCTGTCCCCTACGCCCTCCAGGCCTCGAAGGGCGGCGGCACCGCGGGCTCCCGGACCATGATCTATTCCGGGATCCTTCTGCTCGTTTTCCTGGTCGTCCACATCAAGACCTTCAAGTTCGGGGACATGAGCCGCGGGCTCTACCAGTTGGTCATGGCTTCCTTCCGCAACGGATATTACAGCCTCTTCTACGTTCTGGCCATGGCCGGCCTCTGCCTGCACCTGAGCCACGGCTTCCAGAGCGCCTTCCAAACCCTGGGGATACACCATCCCGCCTATACCCCCTGGATCAAGAGGGCAGGCCTGGCCTTCGCCCTGGCAATCGCCCTGGGCTTCGCCTTCCTGCCCCTCTGGGCCTACGTCAAGGGCCTGCATCCATGAGACTCGACTCAAGGATCCCCTCGGGTCCCATCGAGCAGAAGTGGGACAGGCACCGCTTCGAGCTCAAGCTCGTCAACCCGGCCAACAAGCGCAGGTTCGAGGTCCTGGTCGTGGGCGCTGGCCTGGCCGGGGCCTCCGCCGCCGCGGCCTTGGCCGAGCTGGGCTACGGCGTCAAGGTCTTCTGCATCCAGGACAGCCCGCGCAGGGCCCACTCGATCGCCGCCCAGGGGGGCATCAACGCGGCCAAGAACTATCCCAACGACGGAGACTCGGTCTGGCGACTCTTCTATGACACGGTCAAGGGAGGAGACTTTAGGGCCCGCGAGGCCAACGTCTATCGCCTGGCCCAGATCTCGAACAACATCATAGACCAGTGCGTGGCCCAGGGAGTCCCATTCGCCCGGGAATACGGAGGGCTGCTGGCCAACCGCTCCTTCGGAGGCGCCCAGGTCTCGCGCACCTTCTATGCCCGCGGCCAGACAGGGCAGCAGCTCCTCCTGGGCGCCTACCAGGCCATGATGCGGCAGGCGGGTCTGGGCCAGGTCAAGGTCTTCGCGCGCCGCGAGATGCTGGATCTGGTCATAGCC
>CAYLZQ010000258.1:0-3902 GCA_964388045.1 uncultured Elusimicrobia bacterium
GGCCTGGCTGGGCGAGAGGATATTCAAGAGGGAGGCCCTGGGGGGAGGGGACATCAAGCTCCTGGCCGCGGTCGGGGCCTGGCCCGGGGCCCTGGGGGCCTTCGACTGCCTGATGATCGGCTCCCTGCTGGGCTCGGCCTACGGCCTCGCCAGGATGGCGGCGGGAACCCTCAAGCGGTTTGACCCCATTCCCTTTGGCCCCTTCCTGAGCGCCGGAGCGGTCTTTAATTTCTTCATCCTGCTCCCCCTCGGCTTTCCCTTTTCTTGAGGGGGGCCAAGCGCCATAGGACAGTCTCTCCCCGTCTCGCTTGCTCTCTCAAGCCGTAGGCCTTAAAGAAGTCCCGGAGGCCCGAGGCCTTCAAGGTCCCGGAGGTGATGAAGACCTTCTGGCCCGCGGCGGCCAGGAGATCCAGGCGCAGGCGCAGGGCCTCTTGCCGCCCTTCGAAGTAGCGCATGTTGAGGGGCTTGCGGAGGGCGAAATAGGGGATGTAGACCTGGTCCACCGAGCTCACCACGACCCAGGACTCGGGAGGGGTCTTCGCCGCGATCCAGAGGGCCTCCTGGTATTGCCTGTTGTTGGCAGGGTCGGCGCGCGGGGCGATGGTGGTCTTCCAGTTGAAGAGGCCGGCTGCGGCAAGCCAGGCAGCCATCAGGAGGCCTAGCGCCCGGCGCAGGGAGCGGGAGGCATGGCCCGCCTGGGAGGAGACCAAGCATGCGATCAGGAGCCAGAGGGGGGCTAGATCCGTGATCCGGTAGACCGCGGTCCAGGGCTCCCAGGAGGCGTAGAGGAGGGCGTAAGAGGCGATCCAGATCAGGGCTGCCCGGACGGCTTTTCCCAGGCCTGAGGGCGCAAGAAAGGGGCTTGCCGCGGCGCAGGCCAGGGCCGCGCCTGAGAGACACCAACCTGCCAGGCGCGCGGGGCCTGGGAGGGGAAGGGGGTCCGTGAAGATGCGCAGGGTCATGAGGCCCCACTGCCCCAGGTTCGCCCAGGAGAGGCCTCCGTGCCAGGCGAAGGACCTCTCCACGCCGAGGGCGGAGCTGCCCAGGAGCCAGAGGCGCCAGGCCTCCAGGGTGCCAGGCCGGACGACCAGGGCGGCCACAGCCCCGTAGGCGCAGAGCACGGTCAGGACCAGGGCCAGGCCGTAGCGGCCCAGGAGCTTCCCCCGGTCCCTGGCATTCCAGAGCAGGTAAACCGCCACGGGCAGAAACAGGGCGTGGCCCACGTGCCCCAGCATGGCCAGGGCATGCCAAAGGCCCAGACGTACCGGGCGTCTGGCCCCGAATCCCTCGAGGGCCGCCAGCATCAGGAAGAGGGATCCGAGCATATAGACCTGGGCCTCCAGGCTCCAGAACCAATAGGCCTGGGAGAGGGCTAGTCCCAGGGAGGCCAGGCATGCGGCTTGAGGCCCAAGCCCGAGCCGCAGGAGGAGGGCGCAGAAGACCCCGGCCCCTGCGGCTCCGAGCAGGGAGTCCAGGGCCTGGAGGGGGAGAATGGCCGGGCCGGCGTATCCCAGAATCCGCCAGAAGCGGTCGAAGAGCCAGCCCAGGAGGCCGTAGGCCAGATGGTTGCCGTGCACGAGGTGCGGGAAGTCCGAGAGCTCCACGGCGATGGCGCAGGCCACTCCGTCGAAGTTGTAGAAGGCGGAGGGGAAGAGAAGATAAAAGAGGGAGAGGCCCAGGCCCAGGGCCCAGGGCAGGATGCGCCTTTCGGGCATCATAAGCCTCCCCTGAGCCGTTGGATGAGCGCTGCCGTGGCCGGGGCGTCCGGGTCGTCGGAGGCCAGCTCCAGGAAGCGGGAGAAGTGGGCCGCGGCCTTCCCCGGCCTGCCCCGCATCAGGTAGTGCCTTCCCAGGTTGTAATGCCCGTAGGCGTGGGAGGGGTAAATCGCCACGGCCCTTTGCAGGCAGTCGAAGCCCTCCTCCATCCTGCCCTGGGATTCCAGTACCAGGGCCAGGAGGACCCAGGCGTCGACCGCCTTGGGGTCAAGCTCAAGAGCCTTGCGCAAATGCCTCTCGGCCGCGGCGGCTTCCCGGCGCTCCCAGGAGAGCTTCCCCAGGTTGTAGTAGGCCTGGGAGTGCCTCGGGTCCAGGCGGATCGCCTCAAACAGATGCGCTGTCCCTTCCTCGAGTCGCCCCTTCGCCAGCAGGGAGGCTCCCAGGGCCGAGCGCGACTTGGCGCTCTTCGGATTGCAGGCCACGGCAGCCTCATAGTGGGAGACTCGCGAGCTCCAGGCTTTGTTCCTCTGGAGCGTGGCCAGGAGATACCAGCCCGGGAGGGCCAGGGCGCAGAGGGCTAGGGCCATTCGCCGGGAGCCCTTCAGCCAGGCATAGAGATGTCCCCATCCGGCTGCCAGGCCTATGGTCGGGGCGTAGAGGAAGCGCTCCGCCCCGATCGTGTCCAGGGGAAAGATCAGGTGGCTGGTGGGGAGGAGGAACAGGCAGGGGCCCAGGAGCCAGAAGGCCCAGACCCGCCTTCGGATCAGGAAATAGGCGGCGGAGCCGAAGGCGGCGAGAACCGCGGCCAAGGAGAGCCAAGCCCAGGGGGAGGAGAGAGGGGCATCTGGGATCAGGGGCCGGGAAAGGTCGGAGCAGAGCCCGGTCCCGGCCAGGCTCGGCCAGAGGTAACGGCGCAGGGCAAAGCCAGGCAGGGTCAGGGACGCGGCCAGGCGCCCCGGGAAGTAGGGGATCCCCCCATGGATCACCCGCGGAAGGACGGCCCAGCGCAGGGCGAGGGTGGCGGCCACGCAGGCCCAGAGCCAGGCCTGGAGGCGCCGCCGCCCGGGTTCCAGGGGGGTGGCCCCGTGGAAGGTCCAGTCGCTTAAGGCAAGAAAGACGGGAAAGACGACGCTCGACTCCTTGGTGAGGAGAGCCCCGGAGAAGAGGGCAAGCCCAGCCGCCAGTCTCGAGCTTCTAGCGGTTTCCTCTAGGCAGAGCCAGGAGCCCAGCATCAGGGCCGTGGAGAGGACCTCGGAGCGGCCGGTGAGCGCCGAGACGGCTTCGGTGTGGATGGGGAGGAGCGCGTAGATCAGGGCCCCCAGCCAGGCCCCTGCCGGCTCCATCCGGGAGCGCAGGGCCTCCCAGAGGAGCAGGCAGGCCAGGATGTGCAGGAGGAGGTTTACGGCATGCATCGGCTGGGGTCTAAAGCCCGTGGTCATGACCTGCAGGAGAAAGGAGAGCATGAGGAGCGGCCTATACTCCTGGACAGGGGCGAAGTCCCCGTGCACGGCCTCCCAGTAGCCGGTCCGGAAAAGCTCGGGGGCCGCGCGCCAGCCGCGGCGCAGGACCGGGTTCTCTGCTATGATCGCTTGGTCGTCCTGGAAGAAGTCGCCGGTGCGCAGGGTTTGGGCGTAGGCGACGCAGGCCAGGGCGATGAGGAGCGCCCCCCACGGAGCCCGCTTATTTGAGGACATAGACCCTGGACCCCTCGGCTGGGTTCTGGTAGACGAGGGAGAAAAGAGAGGGTTCCTTGAGCATCTCCCCAGCCCTCTCCAGGCGCTTCTGGAGGGTGGCCCCTTGGGAGAGGGAGAGGCCCACCTCCAGGCGCTCCTGCCAGAGGATGTAGCGGGCCCTGGCCCTTTTCAGCATGGCCGCGAAGGCGCGCGGGTCAGGGGTGTCCGGGAGAGGAAGGCTGGGCCGGCCGGCGTAGAAACCGTCCCGGACGTAGAGGGGGCTGGCCAGGGCCTCGGAGGGCTGGATGCTGGACCTCAGCCACTGATAGGTCTCTGAGAGCTCGGGCTGGCGCCGAAAGGCCCTGCCTGAGGCGAATCGGGGCAGATGGAAGAGGAGCTGGCAGGCCAGCATTAGGGCCAGGGTCGGCCCCGCGGCCCTCCCCAGGCCGCGGGCCACGCTCCAGAGTAGCCAGGGCAGGAGGGGGATCAGGTAGCGCTCGTACTGCCAGGCCCA
>CAYLZQ010000259.1:0-3898 GCA_964388045.1 uncultured Elusimicrobia bacterium
CGAGGGCCTGCCCTCGGCATGACCGAGGGATGACATCAAATTGAGACACTACCCAACTGTAACGCCAGAGAAACCGCTTCCTCGGGGGTACGGGCGATGCGGGGTGGAACGGAAAGGGGGTCGGCCCCCTCGGGGAGCTCGGGGACCCGCGCGACGTAGAGGAACTCGAAGGCGCGGGCCCGGGGCAGGCTCCGATTCCAGGGCAGGAGGAAGGCCGCGGCGTTGAGGAGAAGCCAGGCCCCCCCGCACCAGCCCGCCAGCCCCCAGTTCCAGGCCGAGGGGTTCCCGAAGCGCTCCTGGAAGTGCATGTTCATGGGCCAGGAGAGGATCGTGATCGTGGCGGCCACGTAGAAGAGGGAGCTGGCCATGTAGACGAAGCCGCCCAAGGAGGACTCGATCTGGTGGATGTTCTCCACCTCGAACATGGGGAAAAGGGCCCCGAAGCCTATGCCCATGGCGCAGAGGGCCCAGGTGATCACGAGAAGGCTCACAATAGAGAGGCGGGCTGCGAAGGGATCAGCCTCCAGGAGGCGGTTGGTCACCAGGCCCAGGACGAGGGCCAAGCCTGTCATGGGAACCGCGGAGAAGAGGAACTTCTGGCGCATGAGGGCCCCCAGCCCCACCGGGGCGGCCTTGACCACCCACCAGCTCCTGCCCTCCAGGCTGATCGAGGGGTAGGTGAAGCGGAGCCCCAGGGCCGAGAGCACGAAGCCCGCTGTCCCGACGTTCAGGAAGGAGACGAGGCTTTTGAGGTCCGCGTTGTCCAACGGGAGGCGGTGGATGCTGAAGAGATAGACGAAAATCAGGCCCAGGACGAGCAGGATCTGCGACCAGTGCTTGACGTCCCGGAAGAAGGAGACCCTCTCCCTCCAGAAAAGGGCCGCCGGGCCCTGGTCAAGGCCGAGGAGGCGGGCGAGGGCCTGCTCCAGGGACCTCTCCACCCGGACCGGGCGGCGCCTGAGAGCGCCCTCCTGGGCCCCGCTGTAACCCGCGAAGTAGAGCCTGCCCGCAAGCCAGACCAGGCCCGCGTAGACCCCGGCGGCGCAGAAAAGGAGGAGCCCTGCGTAGCGCCAGAAGACCTGGGTTTTTCCCGCGGCCAGGGCCGAGAGGGCCTTGGTGAGCCACCAGGAGGGAAGGTAAGGGGCTGTCGGGGCCTGGAGGTAGCTCAGGTAGTCCGCGACCAGGCGCAAGGCCTCGGGCCGGACCAGCTTCTCCGGCTCGGAGAACCGGACCAGGACATAGACCAGGGTCAGGGAGAGGCTGGCGAGGACCCAGATCGCGTCGCGGGTGCGCGAGGAGGGAAAAAAGTAGAGGAGGGCCAGGGTGAAGGCGATCCCCAAGGAGGCGGCCAGCATCACGAAGGGGAGGGTCAGGAGCAGAAAGGCGGCGAAAAAACCCGGGCCGTAGGCGTTGGTCCGCACCAGGGCCAGGAGATAGGGGACCAGGACCAGGACGATCATCCAGGAGGCGAAAAAGATGCTCTCCAGGGACTTGTCCAGGAAGACGGCACGCAGGTCCAGGGGGGCCCTCATCAGGAACTTGAGGTCATGGGAGTAGTAGAGGGTGGAGAGCGAGGTCAGCAGCCCCGAGAGGGCGACCATCGTGAAGGTGGCCAAGAGCACCATGGCCGTCAGCTTCCAGAGGAGGAGCCCTCCGATCAGGGGGATGGTGTTCAGGTAGGCGAGCAGGCGCAGGAAGCCGAAGTGGAGGCCGACCAGAAGCCCCAACCCCGCCAGGAGGAAGGCGCTGTTGCGGACCCATTCCCAGGGAGCGAGGAAGAGGAGGGTGTTTTTGGCGCAGAGAAGCCTCCTGCGCAAGAGGAGCAGCAACATTTAGAGGTTCTTGAGCAGGGCCGAGTACTCGTGGCCCCCGGTCAGGCTCAGGAAGACCTCCTCGAGGCTCCCTTCCCCCTTGGGGGCCTTTAGCTCCTCCAGGGTGCCCTGGGCGATCATCCTGCCCGAGATCATGATCCCGACCCTGTCGCAGAGCTTCTCGGCGATCTCCAGGATGTGGGTGCACATGAAGACCGTGGTCCCGCGGCCGGCCAGCTTCAGGAAGATCTCCTTGGCCATCCGCGCGCTCTTGGGGTCCAGGCCCACTAGGGGCTCGTCCAGGACCAGGACCTTGGGCTCGTGGAGGAGGACCCCGGCCAGGACCAGCTTCTGCCTCATCCCATGGGAGTATGACTCGATGAGCTCTCCCCCCCAGGCTGAGAGCTCGAACATCTCGAGAAGCCCTGGGATCCTGCGCCTCTGCTCCTCGAGGCTCACCCCGTAAAGCTCCCCGATGAGAAGCAGGTACTCGGCCCCGGTCAGCTTGGGATAGACGAAGGGCTCGTCCGGGACCAGGCCCAGGCAGCGCTTGGCCTGGAGGGTCTCCGTGGCGACGTCGTAGCCGTTGACGCGGATGGTCCCCTCGGTGGGCTTGAGGAGCCCCGTGATCAACTTCACGGTCGTGGTCTTTCCAGCCCCGTTGGGGCCCAGGAAGCCGAAGAGCTCGCCAGAGAGGACCTTGAGATCCAGGCGGTCCACCGCGGTCAGGCTTCCGAATCTCTTGACGAGGCCTGCGATCTCGATCACGGGTGAAGGCGGGGCGGCAAGTGAGGACGCAACGGGAGACCGTCGCTCGCTAGCGCGAGGCGAGCAGGATGCCGTCCCTGTCCACGCTGAGCCTCTCCATGAAGTCGTCGAGGCGCTCTTCGATCGCCTCCCGCGTGAGGCCCTCCAGGCTGCGGGTGCTGAAGTCCTCGACGTTGAAGGAGGCAAGCACCGTCCCGTAAAGAAGGGCGCGCTTCAGATGGCCCACGTCCGCGAAATCCCCCGCGGCGGTGAGATAGCCGATGAAGCCCCCGGCGAAGGTGTCCCCGGCCCCGGTGGGATCCTTGACGCTCTCCAGGGGATAGGCTGGAAAGACGTAGAACCTCCGCCCGACCTTGAGGACGGCCCCGTGCTCCCCCTTCTTGATCACCACCACCCCCGGCCCCCATTCGGAGATGGCGTTGGCCGCGCGCAAGGCGTTGGCCTGGCGGGTGAGCCTCTTGGCCTCCTCCTCGTTGGCGAAGAAGATCTGCACGCGGCTCAAAAGCTCCCTCAAGGCCTCCGGCTTCTGCGCGATCCAATAGCTCATCGTGTCGCAGGCGACCACCGCCGGGGCCCTCATCTGGGCCAGGACCTCGGCCTGGAGCTCGGGGTCTATGTTGGCCAGGAATAGGACCGAGGCGCGGCTCTGGGACTCGCTTAAGGTCGGCCTGAAGTCCTTGAAAACGTTCAAGTGCGTGGCCAGGGTCTTGGCGTCGGAAAGGTCCCTGCCGAAGCGGCCGACCCAGCGGAAGGTCTTGCCCGGCATCGCCTTGAGGCCGCCCAGGTCGATCCCGCGCCCGGCGAGCATATCCCGGTGCTGGCCAGGAAAATCCTCCCCGACCACCCCCACGATCCCCACCGGGGCGAAATGCCGCGCAGCCAGGGAAAAATAGACCGCCGAGCCCCCCAAGGCCTCCCGGCTCTCCCCCTCAAGGGTCTTGACCGAGTCCAGAGCCACGGAGCCCACGACCAAAATTGAATTCATGTCCCAGTCTCCCGCTGCTCCAGGTAGCTGCGGATCTCCACCTGGGTGCTCAGCTGCCGCAAGTAGTAGTTGATGAGGTCCAGGGCCCTCTGCTGCTGGACCCTGGCCCCAAAGGCCTCCTTCTCCTTCTCGAAATCCTTGAGGGAACCCTTGTGGTCCTGGGCATAGGCCTCCCGCAGCTCCTGGGGGGTAAGCTTGGCCCTGTGGTAGATGAGCTGCTTGAGCTTGACCGCCGCCAGGGCCCGCCTCCTCTGGGCCTCGTAGCCCTCCGGGGTCTCGCGGAGCTGGGAGCGGATGGCCTGGAAGTAGAGGTCCTGCCTGAAAACACCGTCCT
>CAYLZQ010000260.1:0-3885 GCA_964388045.1 uncultured Elusimicrobia bacterium
GGCCGCTAGCCACGATTGCAGCAGGAGCAGGGTATTGGGATAGGCTCTAAGTCCGCGTTGCGAATTTGTCGCCGTGTATACTATGATAGCTTCCATGAGAATGCTCGACAGCGTGGATATGGTTCTTGAGAGCAAGGGCCGCCAGGCCCATGCCATCGGCCCCAAGGCCACGGTCTACGAGGCGATCGAGAAGATGGCCGATCGCGGGATCGGGGCCCTCCTGGTCCTCTCCGAGGGGTCCCTGGTCGGCGTCGTCTCGGAACGCGACTACGCCCGGAAGGTGATCCTCAAGGGGCGCTCCTCCAGGGAAACCAGGGTGGAGGAGATCATGTCCTCTCCCGTCCTCTCCGTGAGCCCAAAGACGACCGTGGACGAGTGCATGAAGATCATGACGGTCAAGCGCCTACGCCACCTGCCGGTCCTGGAAGACAAGAGGGTGGCGGGGATCGTCTCGATCGGAGACCTGGTCAAGTGGATCATCACCGCCCAGGAGCAGACGATCCAGGAGCTCGAGGACTACATCAGCGGGAAATATCCCGCCTGAGCTACCCCTTCAGGGCCGAGAGCAGCCTGTTCATGCTCTCGCGGGCGTCCCCGAAGAGCATCATGCACTTGGGGTCGTAATAGAGCTCGTTCTCCACCCCGGAGAAGCCCGGGGCCAGGCTGCGCTTGAGGACGATGACGGCCCTGGCCCGGTCCACCTCCAGGATGGGCATTCCGTAGAGGGGGCTGTCCCGGTTGCTCCTGGCGGCGGGGTTGGTCACGTCGTTGGCCCCCACCACCAGGACCAAATCCGCCTGCGCGAAGTAGGGGTTGATCTGCTCCATCTCGTAGAGCTGCTCGTAGGGGGCGTTGGCCTCCGCCAGGAGGACGTTCATGTGCCCGGGCATCCGCCCGGCGACCGGGTGGATCGCGTACTTGACGTCGATGCCCCTCTTCAGCAGGACCTTCGCGAGCTCGCTCAACGCGTACTGGGCCTGGGCCACGGCCATCCCATAGCCGGGGACCACGATGAGGCTGCGGGTGCTGTCCAAAAGGGAAACTGTCTCCTCGGGGGTGATGCTCCGCACGCTCCCCTTGGCTCCGGCCGCCGGCCCCTCCTCCCTCTGGGCCTTGCCGAAGGCTCCGAAGAGGACGTTCATCGCCGAGCGGTTCATGGCCCGGCACATGAGCAGGGAGAGGAGGAAGCCCGAGGTCCCGTCCAGGGAGCCGGTGATGATCTGGATCTTGTTCATCAGGACGAAGCCCATGGCAGCGTCGGCCAGGCCCGCGTAGGAGTTGAGCAGGGATATCACGACCGGCATGTCCGCCGCCCCGATCGGGACGACCAGGAGGAGCCCGAAGAGGAGGGAGAGGCCCGTCATCAGGTGGAAGAGCGGGCTCTGGGAGGGCCGCGCGACCAGGAGGGCCAGGCAGAGCGCCAAGGCGGCCAGGAGGGCGAGGTTGGAGGCGTTCTGCCCCCGGTAGGTCACGGGGCGGCCCGGGAGCAGCCCCTGGAGCTTGGCCGCCGCCATCAGGCTTCCGGTGAAGGTGAGACCCCCGATCAGCACCTCCAGGCCGATCGTGGTCATCAGGACGCGCCCCAGGTGGGGGTGCCTGAGGTATTCGGAGATGCCCACGAGGGTCGCGGCCAGAGCCCCCAGGGAGTGCGAAAGGGCCGTGCGCTGGGGCACGGCAGTCATCGGAATCCAGAGCCCCATGCCCGCCCCCACGACCGAGCCGATCGCAAGACCCGCGAAGATCCAGCGGTAGGCGACGATGGCCGGGTGAAAGAGGGTGCCGGCCACGGCCATGACCATCCCGAACTCGGCCAGGAACATTCCCCTGCGGGCTGTGCGGGGGGAGCTCAAGCCCTTGAGCCCAAGGATGAAAAGGACGGCCGAGCCCATGTAGAAGAAGCGCAGGGCCTGGGAAAGATCGACCCCGGACCTAGTCTCAGAGAGGAGGCAAATCAGCAGCAGGAGGCCGCCTGCCGCGGCCGCAAAAACCCGCCAGGAAGCCGAGCGACCTTCCCCTCTCTCCTGCCCGGCCTCCTTGAACATCCTGAGCATCCGGTCGGTGATCAGGAAGCCCCCGACCACGTTCGTCGTGGAGCAGGCTACCGCGATCAAGCCGAAGAGGGTGCTTAAGGGGCCGTGGCCGGAGCCGGCCACCAGCAGGGAGCCGACCAGTGAGATCCCGGACATGGCGTTGGTGGCCGACATGAGGGGGGTGTGCAGGAGGGGAGGAATGCCCGTGATCAGGTGATAGCCCAGGAATCCGGCCAGGATGAAGATGTAGAGGCCGATCTCCAGCTCCGGGGTCATTATGTCGCCCGAGGCGCCTCCTGGAGGATCCGCCCCTCGTGGGTGACCAGGGGAGCGCGGGTCAGCTCGTCCGAGAGGTCCAGATGGAGCTTCCCCTCCCGGAAGAGATGCAGGAGGTAGTTGGTGAGGTTCCTCGCGACCATTTGGCTCGCGTGGAAAGCGGCCGTGCTGGGGAGGTTGAGGGGCCCGATGACCAGGGTCCCGTGGCGGAGGACCTCGCGCCCGGGCTCGGTCAGCTCGCAGTTTCCGCCCGCCTCGGCGGCCAGGTCCACGATGACTGAGCCCGGCCTCATGCCCCGGACCATCTCCTCGGTGACGAGAAGGGGCGCGCGCCGGCCGGGAAGGAGGGCGGTGGCGATGACCACGTCCGCCGCGGCCACGCGCCCGACCATCAGCCCCCTCTGCTTCTCGTAGAACTCCTCGGCCTGCGCCTTCGCGTAACCGGATTTGTCCTCTGCGCCTTGGGTCTCCAGAGCCAGCTCCACGAACCTCGCGCCCAGGCTTTCGACCTGCTCCTTGACCGCGGGCCTGGTGTCGGTGGCCTCCACGACCGCCCCCAGGCGCCTGGCGGTCGCGATGGCCTGAAGGCCGGCCACCCCGGCCCCGATCACGAAGACCCGCGCCGGGGTCATGGTCCCCGCAGCGGTCATCAGGAGAGGGAAGAACCTGGGCAGGCGGTTGGCCGCGATCAGGACCGCCTTGTAGCCGGAGATCGTGGCCATGGCGCTCAAGGCGTCCATGGCCTGGGCGCGGGTGATGCGGGGCATGAGCTCGACCGCGAAGGCCGTGACCCTGCGCTCGGCCAGGGCCCTGATCCCTTCGGCGTTGGCGTAGGGCTGAAGGAAACCGATCAGGAGGGCTCCCCCCTTCATCCTTCCGATCTCCTCGAGGCTCGGGGGCGCTACCTTGAGGAGCACGTCCGCGGTCCCCAGGACGGGCCCGAGGCGCGAGCCCCTCTCCTCGTAAGAGAGGTCCGGGAAGCCTGCCCCGTCCCCGGCCCCGGATTCCACCAGGACCTCCAGGCCGGCCTGGGCGAGCCTCGGGACAAGCTCAGGCACCAGGGCCACGCGCTGCTCG
Organism: uncultured Elusimicrobia bacterium; assembly: GCA_964388045.1. Taxonomy (GTDB): domain Bacteria; phylum Elusimicrobiota; class Elusimicrobia; order UBA1565; family UBA9628; genus CAYLZQ01. Next base: position 3,384 of record CAYLZQ010000260.1, read on the forward strand.
CCAGGGGCCGTCTCCTTGGGGATGCCTACGATCATGCCAGTCAAGCCTCTGAGCGTATGATACTCTTGGCATGGAGTATCGTCAAGGATTTGAGGGGCATGATCCCCCATCACGTCACCAATGCGAAACCCGGAAGCACCCAAAATTGATATACTCCCTCAAAACAAGAGCCAGAAGGAGGGAGCATGGGCCACTACAAGAAGATCAATGTGCCGGCGGACGGGGAGAGGATCGGCTGGAAGGAGGGGAGGCTGGTCGTTCCCGAGAGGCCCGTCATCCCTTATTTCCCCGGGGACGGGACTGGTCCGGACATCTGGCGGGCCTCGCAGCCGGTCTTCGACGCGGCGGTCTCCAAGGCCTACGGGGGCAAACGGCGGATAGCCTGGATGGAGGTCTGCGCGGGGCTCTCGGCCCTCAAGGCCTACGACAAGGACACGGTCCTTCCCGAGGAGACCCTGGAGGCGATCCGGGAGTTCAGTGTCGCGATCAAGGGGCCGCTGAC
>CAYLZQ010000261.1:0-3862 GCA_964388045.1 uncultured Elusimicrobia bacterium
CGGCAGGCGGAGGGGGCCACCGGCCCCCTCCCCTATGCCTTCGTTGCGCTCGACTTACATACTTCCTGCGTTCAGTATGCTCGTCTCGCGCGCCTCGGCTCGGCACGCCATCCGCGCTTTCGCGACGGAGGATGTTATTGGGATAGGCTCTTAATCAGCTTGGGCAGCTTCTCGATCTTGGCGGCCAGGATGAAGTCGTTCTCGGAGAGCCCGCCGATCGCGTGGGTGGAGAGCTCGATCGCAAGCCTCCGGTAGCCGGTCAGGTGCAGGTCCGGATGGTGATCCTCGGCCTCGGCCACCTCCGCGATCCTCTGGATCAGGTCAACGGCTCCCAGGAAATCCTTCATCACGAGCTCGCAGCGTATGCTCTTGGCGTCCTGGGCCAGCTTCCAGTTCCTGAGCTCCCGGAGGTATTCCTGGGCCTGCTCCCTGGTGAGGGCAGGCGCTCCCCCCTCGCAGGGAGCGCACTTCTTGCCTGAAAGCTGCTCGAGGCCGTGCTCTAGGGCCATATCAGAGCCTGACCGTGTCCTCCGAGAGCTCGAACATCCGAGCCAGGGGCCGCCGCGCCCTCTCGCAGATCTCCGGCGGGACCTGGATCCGGTGGCTCTCCGAGGGCCTCTCCAGGACCCGCAGGACGTGGGGGAGGTCGTTCGACTTCATGTAGGGGCAGAGGCGGCACATGGGGACGAAGTTCTTCTCGGGAAACCGCGTGCGCGCCAGATCCCCCAGGCCGCACTCGGTGACGAGCATGTAGGTCGGGGCCTTGGTCCTGGCCACGTGGTTCATCATGTCCCCCGTCCCGCCCACGAAATCCACGAGGGAGACCAACCCCGGGCTGCACTCCGAGTGGGCGAGGATCTGGACCCCGGGATACATCTTGCGGTAGAGGGCCACCGAGGAGGCGTCGAAATTGTCGTGGACTATGCAGCGCCCGTTCCAGATGAGGAGCTCCTCCCCGATCTTCTTTCCGAGGGCCTTGGCCAGATTCTGGCCCATCATCTCGTCGGGAAGGAAGACGATCCTCGGGTGCCTCTCGAAAAGTTTCTTGAGAATCCTGGGGGCGTTGGCGCTGGTCACGATCACGTCCGACTCGGCCTTGACCGCGGCGGAGGTGTTGATGTAGGTGACCACGGGGGCCCCGGGGTACTGGGATTTGAGCCGCCGGACGTCGGCGGCCTGCAGGCTCTCCGAGAGGGAGCAGCCGGCCTCCAGGGCCGGAAGATAGACCTCCTTTTCGGGGTTGAGGATCTTGGCGGTCTCGGCCATGAAGCGCACCCCGCAGAAGACGATCCACCGGGCCTTGGTCTCGGCGCACATCTTGGAGAGCTTGTAGCTGTCTCCCATGAAGTCCGCGATCCCCTGCAGGATCTCCGGCCTCTGGTAGACATGGGCCGGAATCACGGCCTGCCGGATGGACTTCAAGGCGTTGATCTTCCAGGTCAGGCGCGCGCATCTCTCCAGGTCGGCCTGGGTGTAGCCCAGGTCCGAGAGGCCCCGGCCCGAAAGCCGGTCCATCTCAGCCTCGAGCTCCCGGGGCGCGGGCTCCGGGGCCTGGGTCTCCTTCTCGTCAGGGGTCATAAGGATTCATGGCTGTCCAGCTCCGGGAAATTGGTGAAGACCCCGTCGACCCCCATGCGCCGCAGGCGCTCCAGATCCCGAAGGGTGTTGACCGTGTAGACCAGGACCCTGCGCCCCTTGCGATGGCACTCCTGGATCTTTCTCTCATCCACCTGCCTGAGGCTGAGGTTGAGGCTCTCGGCCCCGAGCTCCGCAAGCTCGCGGGCCGCCCTCCTCCAGGGGGTGAGGCCCAGGAGGTAGCCCAGGCGCGCCCGGGGGGCCAGGGAACGCAGGCGGTAGAGGGCCCCATGGTCGAAGCTCGAGAGGGGTGCCCAGGCCCAGGCCCTGCGCCTGCCCACAAGCTCGACCAGGCGCTCCTCGATGCCGGGATAGGCGCGCGAGCCCCGCTTGAGCTCGATATGGAGCTCGGCTTGGCCCTCCACCAGGTCCATCACCTCCGCCAGCCTCGGCACCCTCTCCCCCTTGAAGCGCGGGTCAAACCAGGCCCCGACCTCCAGGGAACTCACCTCGCCCCAGGCGAGATCCCGAACCCGAAGCCTGCGCCGCCCGACACGCTTGAAATCGTCGTCGTGCAGGACCACGAGCTCCCCGTCCCTGGTCTGGTGGACGTCAAGCTCGATGGCCTTGGCCCCCATCCCCAGGGCAAGCCGGAAGGAGGCCATGGTGTTCTCAGGGGCGTGGGCGCTGGCCCCCCGGTGCGCGATCAGGCGCACGAAGACAACCTCTCCATGAGGCATGAGTAGACCTCCTCAGGGACCTCCACCCCCAGGGGCTGCTCGCGCCCGCTGCCCGGGCCGTGGTAGTCCGTCCCCCCGGTCGCCAGGAGCCGGTAGCGGGCGGCCATCTCCGCAAAGCGCCTCACCTGGGCCGGGGAGTGGGCCCCGTAGTACACCTCCAGGGCCTCCAGGCCCTTAGCGACCCAGGCCTCCAGCTCGGAGAAGTCCTGGACCGTCTCCGGGTGGGCCAGGCATGCGACGCCCCCCGCCTCGCGGATCAGGGCGATCGCCTCCTGGGGGGAGGGCCCCAGGGAGCCCACGAAGCCCGGCCTGCCCTGGGCCAGGAAGCGCTGGAAGGCCTCCTGGCGGCTGGCCACGATCCCCTTGCTTCTCAAGGCGTCGGCCACGTGGGGGCGCCCCAGGGTCTCCCGGGAGGCCCCCCGCACCTCCTCGAAGGAGATGTCAAGCCCCTCGCGACGAAGGTTCTCCACGATCCTTTGGACCCGCAGCAGGCGCCGCGCCCGGAGCTCGGAGAGGCGGGCCGCGAAGGCAGGGTCCTTCCAGCGGAGCCCATAGCCCAGGATGTGGACCCGGTCGCTCTGGCTCGTGTTGATCTCCACGCCGCAGTAAGCCTTCACCGCAAGCCCCCTGGCGGCGGCCTGGGCCTCGGGGTAACCCGAGACGCTGTCGTGGTCGGTCAGGAAGAGGACCTCCACCCCGGCGGCCGCGGCCCGCGCGACCAGCTCCCGGGGAGGCGAGGTCCCATCCGAGAACCGGGAATGCGTGTGCAGGTCGATACGCTTCAAACAGTTATGACTTCCTTGATCTCGGGGACTTCCTGCCTGACCATCCGCTCGACCCCCCCCTTCAAGGTCATGATCGAGCTGGGGCAGCTCCCGCAGGCCCCGTGGAGCGCGACCTCCACGATCCCGGTATCCTCGTGGACCTCCACCAGCGAGATGTCGCCCCCGTCCGACTGGATGTAGGGGCGGATCTTCTCGAGCACCTTCTCCACTCGTTCCCTGACCGTAGGCATCTCGAACCCCCTAAGGCTTCGCAGCAGCCATCCTCTCGAATAAAACCGTCGTCCTCCCGCAGGACCCCTGCTCCTCCAGGATCCCGGCCAGGGTGATCGAGTCGAAGTATCCCTCGATCATCACGCCCAGGCGCTCCCAGACGGGGGAGAGGGCGCAGCTCTCCTGGTGGCGGCAGTCCTTCTCCCCGCTCTCGTATCTCCGGCAGACCCCCTCGAAGATCTCCCCCTCCACCGCGCGCAGGACCTGGCCCAGGCTCACCTCGGAGGGCTGCCGGCTGAGGGAGTAGCCCCCTCCGGCGCCGCGGTGGCTCTCCACCAGGCCCGCCCGCTTGAGCCGCAGGAGGATCTGGTTCGCGTAGCCCACGGGCACGTTCTCAGACTCCGAGAGTCTCTCGGCCGACAGCCTGGCCCGGCCATGGGAGCGGGCCAGGGTCACCATCAGCCTCGCGGCGTATTCCACCGAGCTCGTTATCCTCATAAACAACGGCTCCTTCACCCCCGAAAACCCCCGCAATGTGGCGGGGGCCTCCTA
>CAYLZQ010000262.1:0-3860 GCA_964388045.1 uncultured Elusimicrobia bacterium
ATTCAGGGGCGGGATCTCGGAGGCCTTGAGGGGCGGCGACATCTTCATCGGCCTCTCCGGGCCCGGGACGGTCAGGCCCAGGGACATGCGCCGGATGGCCAGGGGCGCCGTCGTCTTCGCGATGGCCAATCCCACCCCTGAGATCCTGCCCGAGGAGATCCCCTTCGTCCGTGTGATCGCGACCGGCCGCTCGGACTACCCCAACCAGATCAACAACGCCCTGGCCTTCCCCGGCATCTTCCGCGGGGCCCTGGACGTCCGGGCCAGCCAGATCACCTCCTCGATGCTGGTCGCGGCCGCCAAGGCGATCGCGGGGGGCGTGGAGCCCAGGGCCCTGGGGCCGGACAACATCATCCCCTCCATCTTCAACCCCGCGGTCCACCGCTCGGTGGCCGAGGCCGTGTCCCGGGAGGCCCTGCGCTGCGGGGTCGCCCGCCGCAGGACCCCGGGGTTGAACCATGAGTAAGCGCCCCCCGGCCTTCCAGGACCCGGTCGCCCCCATCCTCTGGAGGGGCAAGGCCCTCAAGGTCCTGGACCAACGGCTCCTCCCCAGGAGAGTCGCCTATCTCGAGTGCCGCGCAGCAGCCGAGGTAGCCGAGGCGATCCGCTCCATGGCCCTGCGCGGGGCGCCCCTGATCGGCTGCGCCGCGGCCTTCGGCATGGCCCTGGCCGCGAGAGCCGGCCGGGAGGAGCTCGAGAAGGCCGCCCGGCTGCTTAAGGCCTCCCGCCCCACGGCCGTGAACCTCGCCCACGCGGTCGAGAAGATGCTCGCCCAGGCGCGGGCCTGCGATGACGGAAATCTCAAGGACCATCTGGCCCGCGCGGCCCAGGCCTATTACCAAGAAGACCTGCGGGCCAACCGGGCCATGGCCAGGCTGGGCGCCTCCCTCCTCAAGAAAGGCTCCCGGGTCATCACTTACTGCAACGCCGGGGCCCTGGCCACCGCGGGCCTGGGGACCTCCCTGGGGGTCATCCGCTACGGGCACGCCCTGGGAAAGGTGACGCAGGTCTACGCCTGCGAGACCCGGCCCTACCTCCAGGGCAGCAGACTGACCCTCTGGGAGCTGATGCAGGCCAAGGTCCCGGCGACCCTGATCACCGACAACATGGCCGCGCATTTGATGAAGACGAAAGAAATAGGCGCGGTGATCGTGGGCTCCGACAGGATCGCGGCCAACGCGGACGTCTGCAACAAGATCGGGACCTACGGCCTGGCGATCCTCGCCCGCCACCACGGCATCCCCTTCTACGTCGTGGCTCCGAGCACGAGCGTGGACCTCCTCGCCCCGGATGGGGGCGCGATCCCCATCGAGGAACGCGCCCCCGAGGAGGTCCTCGAGATCTTCGGCAGGCCCATCGCCCCCAAGGGCGCGCGCGCCCACCACTTCGCCTTCGACGTGACCCCCCATGAGCTGGTGACCGCGATCGTGACCGAGAAGGGGGTCATCCGCCCGGCCAACGGCCGGGCCTTGAGGAGGGTCCTCGCGTGACCCCTCCCAAGGAGCCCCAAAGCCCCAAGAGGACCAAGATCCTGGCGACCCTCGGGCCAGCCTCCTCGGAGCCCTCGGCCCTGGAGGCCCTGCTCAAGGCCGGGGTCAACGCATTCCGCCTCAACTGCTCGCACGCCTCCATGGCGGAGCTGGCCCATCACGTGGGCGCCATCCGCCGCGCGGCCGAGCGCTGCCAGAGCGCCTGCGCGATCATGATAGATCTCCAGGGCCCGCGCCTGCGCGTCGGGCGCCTGCGCAACGGGGAGCCCGTCTCCTTGAAGAAGGGAGCCCCCTTGAGGATCACGACCCACAGCCTCCCCGGGACCGACAGGGAGATCTCGACCAACTTCAGGAAGCTGCCCCAGGCGGTCTCCAAGGGCTCCCGGATCCTCCTGGACGACGGGACGATCGTCCTGACGGTCGCGCGGACCAACCGCGCGAACGTGGACTGCGAGGTCGTGGTCGGGGGGGTCCTGCATGAGAACAAGGGCATCAACCTCCCGGGCGTGGAGATCGCCCTGCCGGCCATCACCCCGAAGGACGTCCGGGACCTGGAGATGGGCCTGAGCCTGGGCCTGGACTTCGTCGCCCTTTCCTTCGTGCGCAGCCCGGAGGACATACACCGGGCCCGGCAGATCATCCGCAGGGCCGCCTCGCGCATGCGCGTGATCGCGAAGATCGAGCATCCCCTGGCGATCGAGCGCATAGGGGGGATCCTGGATGCGGCCGACGGGATCATGGTGGCCCGGGGGGACCTGGCCGTAGAGCTCTCGCCGGCGGAGGTCCCCACGGCCCAGAAGCAGCTCGTGCGCAAGGCCAACGAGGCGGGAAGGGCCTGCATCGTCGCGACCCAGATGCTCGAATCCATGATCGAGAGCCCCCACCCCACCCGCGCCGAGGCCTCGGACGTGGCCAACGCCATCTACGACGGGGCGGACGTCCTGATGCTCTCGGGGGAGACGGCCGTGGGCCGCTACCCGGTCGAGGCCGTGAGCATCATGTCCGAGATCATCCGCAAGGCCGAGGACTCCCCCTTCCGCTACCACCAGATCCCCCGGGGCCTCACAGACACCCAGGAGACGGGCTTCGCCCACGCCCTGGCGCGGGCGGCCCACGACGCCTGCGACGTGACCGGGGCCCGGGCTGTCGCGGTCTACACCCTGACCGGCTGGTCGGCCCAGGTCATGTCCAAGTACCGGCCCAGCGCCCCCATCTACGCCCTGACCCCCTTGAAGACCACCTTCAACCAGCTCCCACTCTACTGGGGGGTGACCCCGATCCTATGCCCCCTGGGCCAATCCACCGACGCGATGCTGGGGATCGGAGAGCGGATCATGCTCAGGAAGGGCCTCCTGCGCAAGGGGGAGACGGTCCTCATCACGGCCGGAGGCACGGCCAAGCACAAGGCCTCCAACATGCTCAAGATCCACGTGATCGGGTCGGTGACCTACCGCTGAGGCGCCCCGCCGCAGGGGGAGCGCTTCTCCTGCCTCTCCCAAAAGTGATACACTCCCCCCATGACCGAGCAGGGGCACCCGCGCAGCGGGTCCGCGAGGCCGCTTCCTAACGGAGTGTCGAAGCGGCATTCCCTCGCGTTATCGCTCGGTCAGAAATGGTTGATTCCTTAAGGTCGTTTAGGTAGGAAACCATGGAGGAGAGGGGAAAATACAGCGTGGTCCTGGTGACGGTCCCGGAGGAGAAGCTCGCCGAGGAGCTCGCCCGCGGCCTGGTGGAGAGGAGGCTGGCCGCCTGCGTGAGCCTGGTCCCGAACCTGACCTCCCACTACGCCTGGGAGGGCAAGCTCGAGAGGGCCTCCGAGATCCTGCTCCTGGTCAAGACCCGCGCCGCCCTGGTCCCGGACCTCATCGGCTTCATCAAGGAGAAGCACACGGCCAAGGTCCCGGAGATCATCAGCCTGCCGATCCTCGATGGAAACAGGGACTACCTGGCATGGCTCGGGGCGAGCACCGTCCTGCGCAAGCCCCTGGAGGAGGAGAGGTTCCCATTATAGCCCCAAGCCTTCCCCAGGCCTACCCCTCCCGGGTCCTGGAGGTGCGCCAGGAGTGTCCCGGGGTCAAGACCTTCCGCCTCCAGGTCCCAGGGGACTTCCGCTTCATCCCCGGGATGTGGGTCATGCTCAACCTCCCGGACGCCCCCAGGCTCTCTCGCGCCTACTCGATCGCCTCCTCGCCCCTCGCGCGGGGCTACGTGGATACCACCATGAACAGGGTGGGAGCCCTCACCTCCAGGCTCTTCGAGCTCAAGGGGGGGGAGGCCCTGACCCTGAGAGGCCCCTACGGGAAATGGCTCTACACGGACGGCATCCCCCACGCGGTCCTGATCTCGGGGGGAACCGGGATCACGCCCTAC
>CAYLZQ010000263.1:0-3859 GCA_964388045.1 uncultured Elusimicrobia bacterium
CGGGGTCGCCCTTCCCCTGGGCCATGCGGTGGGACGCCTGGGCTGCCTGGGCTCAGGCTGCTGCTACGGAAAGCCCACCTCCCTGCCCTGGGGGGTGGTCCTGGGGGGAAGTCCCTGGAGCACCACGCCCCATAGGCTCTGGGGAGCGCCCCTCCATCCCACACAAGTCTACGATGCCCTCGCCAACCTCGCGATCGCAGCCTCCCTGCTTGGCTTGCTGCTTCCCCTGGCCAGGGAGAAGAGGCTGATTCCTGGAAGCGTGTTTCTGGCTTACCTGGCCCTCTACTCCATAGCCCGCTTCCTCATCGAGTTTTTCCGCGGGGACGACCGCGGTTGGTCCTTTGGCCCCTTCTCGATTTCCCAGTGGATCGCCCTGGCCCTCCTCCTGGGAGCCTCCCTCCTGATGGCCCGCAGGGGTTTCTCGGCCCGCCTGTGAGGGCCCAGGTCTTGAGCGCGGACGCCCCGGGGGTCAGGCTGGACCTCTTCCTCGCCCAGCGCCTAGGCCGCTACAGCCGCTCCACCCTCAAGGCCCTGATCGCACGGGGCTGCGTGAGGGTCGGAGGAGCCCCGGCCAAGCCCGACTACCGCTTGAGAGGGGAGGAGAGAATCGAGGTGTTCTTCCCAGCGCCTGACTGGGAGGCTCCTGATTTCGAGGACTGGGTGATCCATGAGGACAGGGACCTCCTCGTCCTCGACAAGCCGGCCGGGCTCCTGATGCATCCCGCCGGGGCGTGCTGGCTTAAAGCCCCGGAGGCGGCCCTGGTCGAGGAGGAGGCAAGCCTTGCTGGGCTCCTCCAGCTCCACAGGCCGGCCCTCCTCGCCTCAGGGGTGGCGCGCTGCGGCCTGGTACACCGCCTCGACCGCCAGACGAGCGGCGTCCTTCTTGTGTCCAAGACCCCCAAGGTCCAGGCAACCCTGCTGGCGGCCTTCCGGGACAGGAGGATCGCCAAGTTCTACCGGGCCATCGTCCGTGGGGTCCCGGCCCAGCGCCGGCCGCTGGTCTGCGCCCCGGTCGGCCGCGAGCCCAGGGGCCGGGTCCGGGTCACTCCCTTCGGGAGGCCGGCCCAGACGGCTTTCGAGGTCCTCGAGTCCGGCTCGGGGGCCGCCCTCTTGGAGGCCAGGCCCCTCACCGGCCGCACCCATCAGATCAGGGCCCACCTGGCCCTGCTCGGTCATCCCGTGATGGGGGACCCAGAGTTTGACCGCCCAAGGCAGGGACAGCCCTGGCCTGAGCGCCTGATGCTGCACGCCTTCCGCCTGGAGCTCGCCCATCCGGTCTCGGGGAGGAGGGCCTGCTTTAAGGCCGAGCTTCCCCGGGACTTCAGGGCCTTCTGGAGGCTCTGCCGCGTGTAGCCATGTGGCCTTTCCTTTTTGAGATAGGCGGCGCCCCGGTCCGCACCTACGGGGTCCTGGTCGCCCTGGGCTACCTGACCGGGATACTCTGGCTCATGAGCCAGCGCAGGAACATGGAACTCGCTTGGGGCGAGTTTTGGGCCCTCACCTACACGCTTTTCCTCGCCGCCCTCGTCGGAGGCAAGCTCGGCTACCTGCTCGTGGAGCGGGAATGGCTCCTTGAGGAGCCCCTGGAACTCATCAGGAACTGGCGCTCGGGCTGGGTATTCTGGGGAGGGGTCTTCCTCGCGCTCTTCGCCGGCTGGGTCTTCCAGCAGGCCTACAACCGCCTCTACCGGCCGCGCCGCTACCTTCCGGTCTCGGACTATTTCCTGACCGCCCTGCCCCTGGGGCACTGGATCGGCCGCCTGGGCTGCTTCTCAAAGGGCTGCTGCCACGGCCGGCCCACGGACATGCCCTGGGGGATCGCATTCACCCTTCCGGCCTGCGACGTGGAGGAGGAGCTCCTCGGCATCCCCTTGCACCCGACCCAACTCTACGAGGCAGCCGGGGAATTGGCCATTGGCCTCTTCTTGGTCCTCCACGTCCTTCCCAACATCCGGCGGGGACGCTACCGCACCGGCACGGCCACCTTCGGCTACCTCGCCCTCTACGCCCTTCTGCGCCTGCTCGTGGAGTTCTTCCGGGGGGATGACCGAGGGACTCTCCTGGGGCCCATCCTCTCGCCCTCCCAATGGGCGAGCCTGGCGGCCCTTGGGTGGGCCGGGGGCATGCTCTGGAGGCGGGGCATCCGGGAACGCGATCCCCAGGGGCGCAGCATTTTCATGGACGGTTAGTTTGCCCTTTCTTGAGGTATAATATACCATCCTAAGCTGGCGGGAGGTCCGATGGCCTGGAAGAAAGTGGTTCTCTGCAAGCTCAACTCCGAGTACTGCCCGAGCGTCGAGGTCCTGGCGGACGGCCGGATCAAGATCGGCGAGGATCCCCACTTCGCCTACCTGACCAAGGAGCAGTGGAACTTGCTCGTGGAGAACGTCCTCTCAAACAAGCTCGCGAAGCTCAACTGAGAACGAAGAAACAAGCCCGGGCGCAGAGCGGCCCCTTGCCCCCATGGACCACCTCTTCTGGGTCCGGGCCGGCAGCCTGCTCATGCTCCTCGGGGTGGCCCTGGGCGCCTTCGCCGCCCATGGCCTCAGGGAGGCCCTGAGTCCCGAGGCCAGGGCCGCCTTCGAGACCGGGGTCCGCTACCAGATCACCCACGCCCTGGCCCTCTTCGTCGTGGCCTGGCTCACCTCCCGAGCCTTCTCACGGGAAGTCCAGATCGCGGGCTGGTGCTTCCTCTTCGGATCCCTCCTCTTCTCCGGAAGCCTCTATGCCCTGAGTCTCACGGGCCTGCGCAGGTTCGGGGCGATCACCCCCTTGGGCGGGCTCTTGTTCCTCTGCGGGTGGCTGAGCCTGCTTCTGGCCGCCCGCCGTCAGAGCCAGCTTTAGGGCTCCCTCCCTCGGGCGGGTCTCCCCGTTGTTGAGGCCCCAACCCAAAAATGTTAGATTCAAGCCGTGCGAGTCCTGACCTTCCTGGCACGGCGCTTCGTGGCGGGCGACACCATCGCGGAGGCCATCGAGGCCGTCCGGGCTTTGAACCGAGAGGGTTTGAAGTGCACCCTGGACAACCTTGGGGAGGAGGTCCGGACCCGCGAGCAGGCGATCGCGGCCTGCGAGGAGTACGTGCAGCTCCTGCGGCGCCTCGCCGAGGCCGAGGCCGACTGCAACGTCTCCCTCAAGCTCACCCAGTTCGGGCTGGGCCTCGACACGGGCCTGGCCCGCGATAACCTCATCCGCGTGGCCCAGGAGGCCAGGAAGCTCGGGAACTTCGTCCGCATCGACATGGAGGGCTCGGCCTACACCCAGAGGACCCTGGACCTTTACTGCGCCCTTTACGGGTCCTTCCCGAACCTAGGGGTCGCCGTCCAGGCCGCCTTGAGGCGCAGCGAGAGAGACGTCGAGGATCTGGCGCGCCGGCGCGCGCGGGTGCGCCTCTGCAAGGGGGCCTACCGGGAGCCCCCCGAGATCGCCTTCCAAGACAGGGCCGAGGTGAACGCGAGTTTCGACAGGCTGGCCCGCATGCTGGTCCGCGCCCCCCAGCCGGCCTTCGCGACCCACGACGACGAGCGCATCCGCAACGCGGTCTCTGCCGCCGAGGCGGCGGGCCTGCGCAAGGACCAGTACGAGCTCCAGATGCTCTACGGCCTGCGCCCCAGGCGCTGGCGGGAGCTGCGCGACCAGGGGCACGTGGTGCGCGTCTACGTCCCCTACGGCACGCACTGGCTCCCCTACTTCGTCCGGCGCCTGAGGGAGCGCAAGGAGAACGTCCTCTTCGTGCTCAGGGGCCTCTTCGGATGAACGCATTGCACAAAGCCCAGGCGGCCCCGGGAGCCAGCTACGGGCCGGTGCCGGAGCCGAGGCCAGGACCCGACGAGCTCCTGATCAAGGTCCATAGGGCCTCCAT
>CAYLZQ010000264.1:0-3859 GCA_964388045.1 uncultured Elusimicrobia bacterium
CCTTGAGCTCCTGGCTCGTCATGGGGACTCTCCTGAGCCGGAAGCCTGCCCAGGGGAGTAGAGCTCCTCGAACTCGGCCTCGAAGCCGGCCAGGTCCGCGCGACTGGTGGAAAAGACGAGGTTCTCGAAGCTGTTGAACTCCGCGTTCAGGGAGTAGTTGTAGGAGCCTGTCTCCAGGAGCTCGCCGTCGAAGAGGGCGAACTTGTGGTGGAGGACCCCGCCCTGGCCCAGGCCGGAGAGGAGCCGAAAGGGAACCCCGGATTTCTCCAGGATCTCGACCGCGGGCGAGCCCCGCGTCTGGGAACTCTCCAGGACCAGGCGAACAGCCACCCCGCGCTCCTTGGCCTCGGAAAGGGCTTGGGCGATCTTGGTGGAGAAAAAGCTGAACATCGCGATCTCGACGCGGCTGCGGCAGAGCCCGATGGCCCGCGCCAGCTTCTCCTCGGCCCCTCCCTGGGGGGAGAAGAGATAGGCCGGCCAGGCCTCGCCCTTGAAGGCCAGGGAGGGGCTCCCCTCCGAGGGGGGAAGGCCCATGGCCTCTGGGAAGCCCCGGGCCTCATCCAGGGGCTTGGCCTGCTCCCACATCCAGTCCCAATACCGCGCGAAACCAGCGAGGAGGCTTGGATCGGCCCTGAAGAGGGCGTTCTCGTAGTTGAGGGTGTTGGCGTGGGTGGTCCAGTTGAAGGAGCCCGTCTCCAGGAGCTCCCCGTCGAAGAGGGCGAACTTGTTGTGCATGAGCCCGCGCTTCGCCAGGCCGCGGAGAACCCTGATCTCAAGGCCGGCCTGGATCAAGCGGTCAATCACAGGGGAGCGCATGAGCTCCGCCTCCTCAGCCTCCTGGTCCCAGCCAGCCTCCTTGGGAAAGACGTGGCTCCAGTCCAGGATGAGCCTCACCTCCACTCCGCGGTCCCTGGCCGCGATCAGGGCCTCGGCCAGCTCAGGGAGGGTGATCGAATAAAGGGCCAGCTTGAGCGTCTTCCCGGTCCGGCTGACCGCGGCCTTGATGGAATCGGCTATCTTCGGGGGCTGGCTGCTGAAAAGGAAGGTCTTGAGCTCCAGTCCATGAAAGGCGACCGTGGGAGCCTCGGGCCTGTCCTTCCTTTTGGCCTGGGCCTCGAAAGCAGGGGGCAGGGCCAGGGGGAGAGGTCCCTTGCCTCCATCGAAGAGGGAGCCAAGAGCCTCGTGCCTCTGGGGAATGAACTCGGAGAAGGCCGCCGGCTGGACCCCGGCGATCAAGGAAAGCAGAATGGCGGCTTTGAGCATAGCTTGGGTCCTATTCTATCATGAAAAGCAACACCTCAGGTTCCTCAGCCCCACCCCCACCCCCTCCCGTAGGGAGGGGAGCCTCAGCCCCCTCTTCTACTCAGCCCTTCGGGCCCAGGGCGCTGTTGCCATTAATGTTTTATCGCTGCGCCAGCGCGAGTGCCACTGGCACTCGCGCCCCCGTGGGGGAGGTGAGTAGTCACGGCCATTCTGTATAATACCCGGGTGGAAACGAAGCGCCTGAGGGCAGGGCCTTCCAAGCATGGCAAGCGCGAATGGTCTGTCTACATGGCGCGCTGCGCGGACGGAACCCTCTACACAGGCATCGCCAAGGACGTGGAGGCCAGGATCAGAAAGCACAACTCGGGCCTGGGAGGGGCCTACACCCGCTCCCGCGCTCCCGTGAGCCTCCGCTACCGAGAGCAGGGCTTCACCCGCTCCAAGGCCCTCTCGCGCGAGGCGGGGATCAAAAGCCTCAGGCGGCCCCTCAAGGAGCTCTTAATTGACCGGCAGCGCCAAAAAAGCCAGAATGGGCCTTCCCTGAAGCCGACCAAGAGGTGAGGACCATCCCAAGCCTTTGGACAAAAGCCGCCCTGCTCCTGGCGCTCGCGGTCCCTTCCTGGGCCGTGCCGTCCTTCACCAAGGAGGCCGGGATCCGGGTCTCCTCTGCCGCGGCCCAGGCCGCGACCGGGGCCTACCCAGCCCTGCGCGTCTACTACATCCGGGGAAGCAGCCAGGTCTTCTCGGCCACCACGGCGGACGGCCTGGCCTGGGTCGAGGAGGCGGGGGTGAGGCTCTCGAGCCTCACAGTCCCCTCCATCGACATCGCGATCAGCTCGATCACCGGCCTCTCGGTGCTGCCCTTGAACGCCGGAGGATTCAGGATGCTCTACTCGGTGATCGGGAGCACAGGGGCCTTCCGCATCTACAGCGCGACCTCGGCCGACGGCCTGGCCTGGGCCAACGACACCGGCACCGCCGTGAACGTGGACGGCGGCCTGACCTTCGCCGGCTTCCCCAGCCTGGTCGAGCTCGGAACCGGGGACTGGAGGCTCTACCACGTCCAGGATTTCAACGGGGAAAACCAAGCCGCGGACCGCAGGATCTTCACGGCCCTCTCGACCAACGAGGGCCGCGACTTCGCAAGCCCCTCCCTGGCGGTCGGCGACCTGGCTGGCCAGGTCGCCGCTAGCCTGCTCACCAGCGGCCGGGTCAGGCTCTACTACACGTCCCCCCTCCCCGGGACCACGACCCACGCCACGATCCTGAGCGCCCTCTCCACGGACTCAAACGGCAACTCCTTCTCCCTGGAGAGCGGGATCAGGCTCTCCACCTCCGCCTCGGCAGGAGAGCTCTCCTTTCCCTTCCTCGCGCGCTCGACGGACACCTTCCGCTGGAGGCTCTACTACGCCTTCGCCCCTCCCAGCGTCAGCACCGGAGACGTCTACAGCGCCACGACCGACGCCCCGGATCCCCGGAGCCTCTCCCCCAGCGCTGTCTTCCGCAACAGCCCGGCCGGCTCCTTCACCATCTCCGGGGAGATCTTCTCGCCGGGAGGAAGCGCCAAGCTCGTGCAGGGAGCAGCCGAGATCGCCGGAACCGGGTTCGCGCGACCGGACGACCAGACCATCACGGTCGCCTTCGACACCCAGGGCAAGAACCTGGGGGCCTGGGACCTCGTCGTGACCAACGCCAACGGCCAGTCAAAGACCCTCTCCCAGGCCCTCTTCATAGACTTCCCAGGGGGAAGCGCCGTCCTGACCGACAACCTGATCCGGCCGCGCCTGGGGACCTCGACCAAGATCGACGTGACCATCTTCAACCCCGGGCGAACGACCCTCAAGCTCTACACCCTGCAGGGAGAGCTCGTGCGCACCCTCCTCGACCAGGAGATGCCCGCGGGGAGCTTCACCCTGTTCTGGGACGGCAAGACGGCCATTGGGAACACCGTGGCCAGCGGGGTCTACCTCCTGCACGCCTCTGGTCCCAAGCTCGGCATCGTCAACAAGATCGTGGTGATCAAATGAGGAGAAAAGGAATCGCGGGACCGGCCCTGGCGGCCCTGGCCGCCCTGCTTTGCGCCCGGCCCTGCGCGGCGGAGGCCGGGCGCACGGCCGCCTCCACCCTCAGGCGCTCCCTCGGCTCCCGGGCGGTGGCCCTGGGCGAGGCCTACGCCGCGGTGGAAGGGGGGCCCTCCTCCATGGGCTACAACCCGGCGGCCCTCTCTGGCCTCCAGAGGCCGGCCCTCGAGACCACCTACGTCCAGGGCATAGTGGACGACCATTTCGGCTTCATGGGCTACGCCCATCCGGCCTCCGGGGCGACATGGATGCTGGGCGCGGCCTACTACGATGCTGGCAGGATCAGGATCAGCCTCTCGAATGGCTTCACGGACACGCGAAACGCCCAGCAGGACATGGTGGCCCTAGGGGGCCTGAGCCTTCCCCTGGGCCGCGGGCTCTCGGCCGGGGGCCTCTTCAAGGTCTTCCGGCTCACCCTCGCGGACGAGGCCCGCGCCGGGGGCTACGCCGGGGACGCCGGGCTCCTCTGGCGCACCCCCCTGCGGGGCCTCAACCTCGGGGCCTTGCTGTTCTTC
>CAYLZQ010000265.1:0-1991 GCA_964388045.1 uncultured Elusimicrobia bacterium
GAGGAGACCGGGCGCTGGGGGATCTATGGAAAGGAGCTCCTGTGCCTCAAGGACCGCAAGGACGCCGAGTTCTGCTTCGCTCCGACAGCCGAGGAGGTGATCACGGACCTGGCGCGCCGCGAGGTCCGCAGCTACCGTCAGCTTCCCCTGATCCTCTACCAGTTCGGCCTCAAGTTCCGAGACGAGATCAGGCCCCGCTTCGGGGTGATGCGGGCCAGGGAGTTTTTGATGAAGGACGCCTACTCATTCCACGCGGACGAGGCCGACGCGGAGGAGGCCTATCGAGGGATCTTCAAGGCCTACTGCCGGATCTTCGAGCGCTGCGGCCTCAGGTTTCGGCCCGTGGAGGCCCAGTCCGGGGCGATCGGGGGCTCCAGCTCCCACGAGTTCATGGTCCTGGCCTCCACCGGGGAGGAGACCGTGGTCTCCTGCACCCGCTGCGGCTACGCAGCCAACCTCGAGCGGGCCGAGCTCGGGGATGCCGGCGCCGAGCCCGCCGGGGGCCTGGGTCCCATGGAGGAATTCCCGACTCCCGGCGCGACGAGCGTGGAGGAGGTGGCCAGGCTCGCCGGGGCTTGCGCGAGGGACTTCCTCAAGATCCAGCTCTACATGGCGGACGGCAGGCCCGTGATGGCCCTCCTGCGCGGGGACCACGAGTTGAACGAGCCCAAGCTCGCGGCCCTCCTGGGCACCGCGATCGCGCGCTCAAGCCCGGAGGAGTACGCCCGCTTCCTGGGCTGCCCGGCGGGCTTCGCCGGGCCCCAGGGGCATGGGGACCTCCCCATCTACGCCGACTTCGCGGTCAAGGGCCTCAAGGACGCGATCACCGGGGCCAACAAGGCCGACACCCACGCCCGCAACGTGAACCTGGGGAGGGACTTCGGGGTTGCGGGCTTCTTCGACCTGCGCCAGGCCACCCCCGAGGACCCCTGCCCCCGCTGCGGGGCCTCCACCGAGTTCTCCAAAGGCATCGAGGTCGGCCACACCTTCAAGCTGGGGATCAAGTACTCCCAGGCCCTGGGGGCCGCTTACCTCGACCGGGAGCAGAAGCCGCGCCCGATCGTGATGGGCTGCTACGGGATCGGGATCGGGCGCGCCGTCGCGGCCGCCATCGAGCAGGGCCACGACCGGGATGGGATCATCTGGCCGGCCGCGATCGCCCCCTTCCAGGTGTCCCTGGTCGTCATTGACGAACAGGACGACAAACGGATACGGCCGGCCACGGATGAGCTTGTCAGGACCCTCGAGACCTTCGGTCTCGAGGTGCTGGAGGACGACCGGGACGCAAAGCCCGGGGTGAAGTTCAAGGACGCGGACTTGATAGGCCTTCCCTTCCGCCTCGTCCTTTCCCGCAAGACCCTGGAAGGCACCTGCGTGGAATTCAAGCCCCGCGCCTCCAGGGACTCCGAGAGGTGGCCCCTCCCCGAGGCCGCCCGCAGGCTCAAGGCCCTTCTTCCCGATTGACTCCGTCTTTCTCAAATGTGGTAGACTTGGGAATATAGCTTTCATGGAGGAATCATGGCCGACTACGCTCAAAGCGACGTTCTCGTCTCGACCGACTGGGTCGAGAAGCACCTGAGGGACGCCGACCTCCGGATCGCGGAGGTGGACGTGGACACCAAGGCCTACGAGGAGGGCCACGTGGAGGGGGCCGCGGGCTGGAACTGGCAGAGCCAGCTCTGCGACACGGTCCGCCGCGACGTGGTCCCAAGGGAGCAGCTTGAGAAGCTCCTCTCGGAGGGCGGGATCGGCAACGACACGAGGATCGTCCTCTACGGGGACAACAACAACTGGTTCGCCTGCTGGGCCTTCTGGCAGCTCAAGATGTTCGGGCACAAGGACGTGCGCGTGATGAACGGGGGCCGCAAGAAGTGGATCGCGGAGGGCAGGCCCCTCACGAAGGAGATCCCCAGGCACGCCCCCAAGCCCTACAAGGCCGGGGCCCCGGACGCCTCAATCCGCGCTTTCCTGGGACAGGTCACCCAGGCCCA
>CAYLZQ010000265.1:2001-3850 GCA_964388045.1 uncultured Elusimicrobia bacterium
CCCAGGAGCGCAAGAACGGCTGGTCCCTGGTGGACGTGCGCTCTCCCGACGAGTACACGGGCAAGATACTCTGCCCTCCGGGGCTTCCGGAGACCTGCCAGCGCGGGGGCCACATCCCGGGAGCCTTCTCAATCCCCTGGGGCAAGAACTGCGATGAGGACGGGACCTTCAAGTCCCCCGAGGAGCTCAGGGCCCTCTACGAGCCCCTGGGGATCACCTCCCAGAAGCAGGTGATCACCTATTGCCGCATCGGGGAGCGCTCGAGCCTGACGTGGTTCGTGCTCAAATGCCTGCTCGGCTACCCGAAGGTCTTGAACTACGACGGCTCCTGGACCGAGTGGGGCAACCTGGTCAACGCTCCGATCGCCAAGGGGGAGAAGTCATGACCGCCACGAGGCCCGCGGACCACAGGACCCGCCTGGAGAAGGAAGGGGAGTGGGAGCTGCGCATCGTCTCCTACAAGCTCGGAGAGACCTATTGCTGCAGCGTGGACAACGTGAGCCCCGGGGCGACCCTCGCCAGGGCCGAGGCATCCACCCGGGATGAGGCCGAGGCGAAGGCCCTCCAGAAGGCCAGGGAGATGGTCAGAAAGACAAGGACTTTCCAGGTTTAGACGCATGCTGAGTAGCCTGAGTCGCGTTTAGACTCGGAGGCGCTCGTTTTTATTTGACAGTTTCAGGTCTTATCTGCTATAATAATTAGCAGAAGCGTTCAGACACCATGCAAAGTGGCGGACGGCGAGCCACTTTTTTTATTGACTAGTATGCGCGGCAAGAAATTCACAGCAGGTTTCCTTGTTAGCGCATGCTGCGAATTTCTTGCCGTCGCACCACCTTATGAAAACTGTGTCTACTATGAAAGAGTCGTTCAACGGCATTAATAACTCGGGGCGCTTTGCGCCCCGAGCTCAACGGCATTTAAGGTCCTGCACGGCAAGAAGTTCTTGGCGCTTTCCCATAGAAAATCCGCACCGGACTTCTTGCCGTGTATACTAGCTAAATGGAACAAGCAGAGCTCGAGAGGCTGCTCACCCCTCTCCTGGAGCAGGAGTCTGCGGAGCTTGTGGACCTCAGCTTCTTCAAGGAGGGGCCCCGGTGGGTCTTGAGGGTCTTCCTGGACAAGGAAGGAGGGATCACCCTGGATGACTGCGAGTACCTCTCCAACCGCATCGGGGCCCTCCTCGACGCGACGGAGGCGATCGAGCGCTCCTATGTCCTGGAGGTCTCCTCGCCCGGGATTGACCGGCTTATCAAGAAGGACAAGGATTTCCAGCGTTTTGCAGGAAGGCCCGTGAGACTGAGGCTCAGGGTCCCCCAGGAAGGCCAGCGCCATTTCCAGGGGAGGCTTGAGGGACTCAGGGAAGGCAAGGTCTGCCTCGACTGCGGAGGAAGGGCCCTGGAATTTGCGCGCGAGCTGGTCGCCGAGGTCCGGCTCGACGAGGTCGCGGGGATATTTTAATCAGGAGGCCCCCGCAACGCATGGCGGGGGTTTTCGGGGGAAAAGGAGCCGTTTTATTAAGGAGAGGCTATGGTTGGCAAATCGGAACTGATCCTCGCGCTCGAGCAGATCGAGCGCGAGAAGGGGATCAAGAAGGACGAAGTCCTCAAGATGATCGAGGGCGCCGTGGTGAGCTCCCTGCGCAAGCACGTGGGCAAGACCACGGTGATCGAGGCCACGATCGACCCGGAGACCGCCGAGTTCAGGGCGAACGTCGTCAAAAGGGTGGTGGAGACGATCGCCGACCCCGAGCTTGAGATCTCCCTGGCCGAGGCCAGGCGCGCCAAGAAGGACGCAGTGGTCGGCGAGGAGATCAGGCTTCCAGCCCCGGCCGCTGATTTCGCGCGGATAG
>CAYLZQ010000266.1:0-3845 GCA_964388045.1 uncultured Elusimicrobia bacterium
TGCCCCGCCTTCTGGAGGAAGAAGGGCCTCCAGGCCGCGTCGAACATGTTGACGAAGAGCATCATGAAGATGCCCAGGCGGTAGTTGGCCTGGTAGACCCCCACGCTCGCGTCGTCGGTGAGAAGCTTGAGGATGGGCCTGTCGATCACCTGGACTGCCATGGAGGCCAGGCCCGCCGGCACCAGTGGCAGGGCGAAGCGCAGAAGAGACTTAAAGAGCCGCGCCTCGAAGACAGGGGCCAGCTTCGGGGTGAGGACAGGGGCCAGCATCACGAGGGTGGCCGAGGAGGTAAGCAGGCTCGCCAGGAAGACCCCCCTGGCCCCCAGCCTCAGGGAGACCAGGAAGACGTAGTTCAAGGCCAGGTTCATGAGGATGTTGGCGATCTTGATGGCCGCGTAGGTGGCGCTCCGGTGGCTCATCCTGAGCTCCGCGAAGGGGAGCAGGGCCAGGGAGTCCAGGGCCAGGATCCAGGCCGCGTAGCGCAGGAGATCCGAGAGCCTCTCCGGGATTCCGGCCGCCTCCGAGAGAGGTTTGGCGCAAAGATGGATCAGGGAGGAGAAGAGGAGGGCGGTCGCGGCCAGGGACCAGAAGGCCGTGGAGAAGGCGGGGGAGGGCTTTTTTTCCCCGGGTTCGGCGTGACGCATGAAGGCGAAGTCCATGCCGTAGCCGTAGAGGACGTTGAGGAAGGCGATGTAGGCGAAGACAGTGGCCACCAAGCCGTACTCCCCCGGGGCGAGGGTGTGGGTGTAGAGGGGAAGGAGCAGGACGTTTAGGAGCCTGCCCACGACGGTCGAGAGGCCGTAGACAGCGGCCTCTTTGCCCAGGCGCTTTAGCTCTTTATACACGGGGCGGATTCTATCAAATTAGGCTCAACCCCCAGGCGTGAGTGTGTAACAAAAATCCCCTTGTCTTTCCTGGGTTCGCCTGTTACACTGACTAGGTCATGACCGCCGGCGTCCTGATGCTCAACCGCAGCTTCTACGCCATCCAGGTGACGACCTGGGAGAGGGCGCTGTCCCTCCTCTACCTGGACCGGGCCTCGGTCGTGGACGACGATTACGGGGTCCACGACTTCAAGGACTGGCTGGAGCTCTCCAAGAGAATCAAGGAGAGCCCCGCAGGCTTCATCCACACCCCGAGCCTGCGCCTGGCGATCCCCGAGGTGATCGCGCTCAAGTTCTTCGACAAGGTCCCCCGCCAGGGGGTGCCTTTCACCCGGCGCAACATCTACGAGCACTACGGCCGCCGCTGCTGCTACTGCGGAAAGGCCTTCTCCTCGAGCGACCTGAACCTCGACCACGTGGTCCCGGTCTCGCGCGGGGGGACCACGGACTGGGGCAACATCGTGACGGCCTGCCTGCCCTGCAACCTGCGCAAGGGGAGCCGCACCCCGCAGGAGTCCGGGATGCGCCTGCTGATCCCGGTCTCCCGCCCCAGGTTCCGGCGGGGGCTCACCCTGCTTCTGCGCTCCCCGGTGGGCCTTCGGCGCTCCTGGCAGCGCTTCATCGACAGGGCCTATTGGGACAGCAGGATCGAGGAATGACGCTCTGGAGAAGAGACGCCAACCCCGAGGCCCTCCTGGATAGGATCTCCAGGCCCTGGAGGACCCGCGAGCAGCTCTCGCGCCTGGCCTCGCTTTCCCGCCCCCCCTCCGAGCCCTTCGAGTTCGCTGTCCTCGGGGACGCGGAGCCGGGAAGGTTCTGGATCTTCAGGGCCCTCTACAACCGCAAGGGGGTCTTTTCCAGGCAGCTCGCCAGGGTCCAGGAGCAGGCCGTGGATTTTTCCGTCCAGCTCGGGGACATGGTCAGCCGAGGCATCCCCCGCAGGTACCTGGAGTTCTTCAGGGAGCTTGAGTCCGTGGGGGTGCAGAAGCCCTACCTCACCGTGATCGGAAACCACGACCGCTCCCGCCCGCACGGGGGCTCCCACGCCAGGGCCTACCGCAGGCTCTTCGGCAGGACCAATTACTCCTTCGACTACGGGGGGGCGCGCTTCGTGGCCCTGGACTCGAGCGCCAGGCGCCTCTCCCGCCTGCAGCTCAGGTGGCTGGGCTTGGTCCTCGCGACCCCCCTGCGCAAGGTGATCTTCACCCACATGCCCCCGGTCCACCTGCGCCTCTGGGGGGGCGCGGCCGCCCACCGGATGGGAGGCTTCACCAGGGGCGCGCGGGAGTTCACGGACCTGGCGGCCAAGCGCAAAGTCGAGCGGGTCTACATGGGCCATGTCCACGGCTTCGGGGTCCAGGACTACCAGGGCGTGCGCTACGTGCTCACAGGAGGCGGGGGCTCGCCGCTGTTTCCCTCCGGCGCCGAGAGGTTCCACCACTACCTGACCGTGAGGGTGGGCCCGGAGGGGATCCGGGAGCGCGTGCATCCTTTCCAGGGCTCCCCCTTCCCGATTCCTTCCGGCAAGATCCTCCTTCCCGCCTGATCACTCCAAAGAGAGGACCGGCCCGCGCCTCACCCAGGTCCCTGGAGCCTCCCGGTCCTTAAGAAGAATGTCGCTGTCCAGATCCACGTAGCGGAAAAAGCCGGTGCCCAGGGCCAGGTGCACGCTGGGGGAAAGGCCCCCGGCCGTCTCCGCCATGCAGCCGATCATGAGATCGAGACCCGCCGCGCGCGCTGCCGCGGCTATCCTGAGCGAGCCCAGGAGTCCGGACTTGGCGAGCTTGACGTTGATCACCTTGGCCGCCCCCTCGAAGATCACGCGCAGGGCCTCCTCCGGGGTCCGGGCCGTCTCGTCCGCGGCGATGGGCACTGGAGAGCGCCGGCAGAGGCGCGCCATGCCTTTGAAGTCCGCGCTGGGCAGGGGCTGCTCGAAGAGGAGGACCGGGATGCTCTCTTTGAGGCAGGACTCGATGAGCCTCATGGTCTTGGCCTCGGTCAGGCCTTGGTTTCCGTCAAGGAGGATGCGCGAACCCGGGCAGGCTCTTCGCGCAGCGCGCAGGCGCTCGAGGTCCTGGGGCTCTCCCCTCACCTTGACCTTGAGCTCCCTGAAGCCCTCTTGGAAGGCCTCGAGCGCGGCCTCCTGGGCCGTGCGCGCCTCCCAGGCCGAGATCGTGAGGTCCGAGCGGACGGCTTTGAGCTTTCCGCCGAAGTATTGGGCCAGGCTCAGGCCCCGGGAGCCTGCCACTGCCTCCAGGAGGGCGCATTCGAAGGCCGCTGCCGCGGGGCTTATATGGCCCCAGCGCTCCCAGGCCTTGGCGATCAAGTCCCCAGGGCAGGAGGCCTCTCGGCCCAGGGCCCACCTGCCCAGGCCGCGCAGGGCCTTGGAGAGCTTGCCTGGGGAAAGGGCCAGGGCCAAAGACGAGGAGGCCTCCCCGTAGCCTTGCGCCCCTCCGGAGAGCCTGAGCTCGAGGCCAACGTTGTCTGTCCAGGATTTCGACCCCAGGGAAGTGACGAAGGGGCGCTTCAAGAACGCCCGGAATGGCTTGACCTCGAGGGAGGATATCCGCTCTCTTCGCATTCACGGTCACTATAACAAATTGTGTTATAATGGGTGACTACTCACCTCCCCCTGGGGGAGGTGAGGTGAGTTGAGGGGGCCAGGCGCCGCAGGCGCTCGTCCCCTCCCCCACGGGGAGGGGACGTGCAGTGGGGAGGGGGAGTTGCAGTTGCTATAATGGACTCAATGGTGCGCGGCCTTTTTCTGGCTGCTCTTCTTGCCCCCTCGGGCGCAAGCGCCCAATCCACGGCCACCTTGAAGGGGGTGGACCTCTATCGCTCCAAGAGCCTGAGCCTTGAGGAGGTCCAGAAAGCGGTTTCCCCCCTCCTCAAGAGGTACGTCCAGCTCCGCAACGACGGTCGCAAGTCTTCCCTTGCGGCCGCTGAGAAGCTCAAGGCCCG
>CAYLZQ010000267.1:0-3832 GCA_964388045.1 uncultured Elusimicrobia bacterium
CCCGCTGGTCGAGCCGGGTCGCGGCGCGCAGCAGGGAGCGGGCGAAGTCCTCGCGGTCCCCCAGGGCCTGGCTCAACTGCCAAGCCAGGAGCGGATTGAGCTCGCCCAGCGAGGACGAAAAGAAATCGCCGATCCACTGGGGGGTGTCGGCGGCCTTCTCCAGAAGCCTGCCCGCCTCGGGGGTCTCCGAAGAGAGCAGAAGCTGCCTGGCCAGATCGAAGATCTCGCCCTGGAGGAACTCGAGCATGGCCAAGTCCCTTTCCCCGGCCTTGGGCGCTCTCTTTGGCTCGGCCGAAGGCGGAAGCGCCGGCAGCGGCCCTGGCGGCGCGGGGATCTGCCTGGGCTGGCCGGTTTCGGGCTGCTTCGCCGGGGTCCCTTCGCGGGATTGGCCGGACTCGGTCTGGGGGAGCTGCCGCAGGCTCTCCTGGCTCGGGCTTTGAGACCTCGGGAGCTTCGAGGATTCCTGCTCGCTGGCTTCGCCGGAGCCCGCGGAAGGGAGCAAGGGAGGGTTGAGGGCTTGGTTGAGGAAGGCGATTCCAAAAAGGACAGCCGGAAATTTCTTGATCATGACCCGGCGGGACCAGTTCCCCACTTAGTATAGCCCGCTGAGCCAGGCTCCGCAAGGTCACGGGTCAAACCGTATCGTATCGCGTTGACAAAAACAAGGGAACGACTTATACTTTGAAGGGAGAAGGCGATTTCCAAGACGAAAATCAGGGAACGGCCTGTATTTCCGGATTTCACCCTTTTCATGAAAAAGGCAGGGGCGCTCTCGTGCGTTTTGGTTCTGGTCCTCGGGAGCGGGGCTCCCCCGGCTTATGGGCAGGGGGGAGAACCAGGGGAGTGGGGCTGCCCGCTGGACTATTGCCCGCCCGGCTTCAACCCTCCTGGCCCCGGTCCGCTTTTTCCCCAGCCCCAGCCGCCCGCTCCACCCTCCGGCGGCGGCGAAGAGCCGCCGGCCCCGGCCGAGGCCCCCCCCGAACCGCCTAGCGGGGGTCAGCCCGCTCAGCCGCAGCCCCAGGGCCCTGCGCCACAGCCGCCTAGCGGGGGTCCCGCGCAAGCGCCGGCCGGCTCAACCGTCCAGCCGTCTTCGACGATCAAAAAGACCGTCACCTCTTGGACGGAGTCCAGGACCCAAACCGGCATCATCATCCCGTCGGATGAATTGGAGCAGGTCTTGGAGGAATCCGCTCCGCCTCCTGCCCGCAAGCCATCCCCCGCGGCCGCTCCCAAGGGGAGAGGCGACTCCTTGGCCGCTCTGGAGCTTCTTCAGAGAATGCTCTTTGGCCAGATCTCCAGCATGCCGCGGGCCCAGAAGGCCAGGCTGGAAAACACCCCGGAAGCCATCCAGCATTTTTTCAACTTAAGGCTGGCCGAGCTTGATCCGGCTTTGGCGGCCCAGGTGGCCAGGGTCAAGGAGGCCGGGAGCGCCTATCAGAACGCGGCCGATCGGGCCGAGGCCAGGCTCGCGGACCAGGCGACATGGGCGGAGCGCCGGAGGCTCGCGCAAACCCTGCGGCAGGCTCTGAGCTCCTATCTCGGAGCTATCAGCGCCCTGGAGGCGAACCCCTCCTGGCGGCCCTTGGAGGCCATGCTCCGGACCCTGCTCGCCTACCAGGATCTGATGGCGCGGACCCTTCCCAAGCTCAATGAGCTGACGGGAATGTCGCTGGTCTCGCTCGAGCCTTGGCAGTGCGGGTGCAGCGATAGACCGATCCGGGTCGAGGGAGGGGTCGCCTCGCTGCCCCCTGGCCCGACTGAGATCCCGCCTCCGACGGAGATCTTGCCCCTATCCATGCACGGGGTAGGGGGACTCTCGAGCCTCGGGCCTCCTCCAGCGGATTCGTTTTTAGGACCCGGGGTCGGAGGCGGCGTGGCCGGCGCGGGCGCGGCCGGCGAGGGAGGGGTCGCCTCGCTGCCCGCTGGCCCGACGGAGATCCCGCCTCTGACGGATTCTCCCTTCGTGCTCCCTGGAGTCGGCGGCGAGGGAGGAGAGCGGCGCCGGCCTGGCATGACGGTGGTGGAAGGAGAGTTCCCTCTCGCAGGGAAAAAACCCTGCGTGCCCGTTTTTTGCCATGCCCCGGAGCCGGTCTGGGATGGCTGCTGGATGTGCGAAATGCATGAGCATTGGGAGTCTCGCGACAATTGCGGCAACCTCTGCTTCGCGGAGTGCAGGTTCAAGCTGAAGGACTGGCCCAAGGGAGGCAAGGGCAGCGGCTCTCCGGGAGATGAGAAGGACAAGAGGGACTGCTTCAAGCATCGCGACAAGGAGGCCTGCGAGCGCCTGGCTCGAGCCGGAAACACGGCGGCCCAGGAAATGCTCGAACAGCCCGCGGTCTGGGGGCTCAATAGGAACCAGATGTCGGCCACGGACCCTCTGGGCAATCAGATCAGCCGCAGCTTCGCCAAGGATCCGCTCACCGGGAGATGGGACCGGAGCAACATGATCACCAGCGTCTCCTATAAATACACGGATCCAGACGGCTTGGCGCACAATGTGACCGATACCAGCGCTGAGAAGCCCACTGGAGTCAGGCAGCCGGACGGAAGCATGGTCCAGGTCAAGGACAGCCATAACGACTCCTGGGTGGACAAGAACGGCCATGCCCGTTCCGAGTCCACTTATTTCGGGGCCGACGGAGAGCCGGCCAAGCTGATCGTGGGCAAGGACGCCGAGGGACATTGGGCCAAGGCCTCCACGATCCATGAGGAATCCTGGACCGAAAAGAACGGAGACAGGGTCGTGCAGAGGACCCTTTCCGAGAACGGCCGGCCGGTCGAGGTCAGGGCTCAAAACGCTCAAGGGGAGGAGTTGAAGGGCCGGGACGGGAAGGTGCTGATGGCCGCCTCCACCAGGCAGGTTTACCACAGGGAGGGCGGGCGCGACACTGTCACGACGAGCTACCTGGATCCTGACGGCCGCAGCCAGAGCTACGAGGCGGGAAGGGATAAAGGCAACCAGGCCGTCTATGCCGAAGCTACCCGGGTGGATTTCTACAGGGAGGGAAATCGTCAGGTGCTGCTCCGCTCTCATGTCGGCCAGGATGGAAAGCCGGTCAGCCGGGTGGTGGATTCGGGAAAGACGGATAAAGGCAGACCCGTCATGTCCGAGGTCGCCTTCGAGAAGCAGGAAGTCACCCAGGGCCCCGGGGGGCAGTCCCGCACCGTGACGCGCTACCTGGACGCAGGCGGCAGGGGGCAATCCTTCGCGATGGGAGGAAAGTCGGCGGAGGCCAGGGTTCAAGAGACCTTCCAGGCCAAGGACGCCCAGGGCCGCGACGTAAGCGTGGTCCGGACCGGAGCCCTTGATAAAAACGGGCAGCGCATGGGCTTCGGAGTCATGCAAAAGCAGGACGGCGGTTGGGTGGATGGCGCCTATACCGAGGACAGGATCAGCCAAGGGCTGGACAAGGACGGCCGCCCCGTGACCATCGTGGAAAGGAGCGGACATGACAAGGCCGGGAAAACCATCACCTTCGAGGACCAGCCGATCCACAAGGAGGCCGGGGGCGGGATGAAGATGGAGCAGAGGGTCCTCGTCGCGACCCAGCGCTTCGAGTCCTACACGGACCCCCAGAGCGGGCACGAGCTCGTCCGAACCAGCGTTTATGACTCAAAGGGCCGGCAACTCGATTTCGCCGTGCAGAGCGACGCGAGGGGCCACGGGGTGGGCGGGCGGGTGAGGGAGGAGGAGAGATGGACTGAGGCGGACGGCAAGGCGCACGCCGTCATCCGCGGCTTCGACGATCAGCACAGGCCTGTCCGGTTCCTGGCGAGGGGCCCCGAGGATCCGAAGGCCGCAGAGAGGAGGTTCATCGGCTCCTCGGCGGCC
>CAYLZQ010000268.1:0-3818 GCA_964388045.1 uncultured Elusimicrobia bacterium
GCCCAGGGGCGTGAGCGTCCCCGCCGCCCAGGCGGGCCCGCAGAGGGCCAGGGCCAAGGCCAGCAAGGCGCTCACAGGCGCCCGGCCTTCCCAGTCACCGAGGTGCAGGTCCTGGCGTAGAGGCCGAGCAGATAGGCCTTGACCTTGATGTCGGTCTTGACGTCGTAGAGAACGGCCTCGGGCCGCCCCTCCAGGGCCTTGCGTGTGGCCTCGGCATAGCCGCCCTTGCCCCAGGCGACAAGGTAGAGGACGAAATGATTGCAGGCCACTCCCTGGACAAGCTCGTCTGCCGCGGAGGCCTTGACCTCGGAGGGACTCGCGGAGCGGTAGGCCCGGGGGGAGCGGATATCGGCGTAGAGGCAACCCGTCAGCAAAGCGGCCGCCGCCAGCGGGAAGACCAAGGTTTTCATTCCTCCATCCAAGGGGAAAGAACCTCTCCGACCTCGGTCTCGTGCATGGCGGTGGTGAGTAGTCACATCAGCGGTGGAATCCCGGGATGGGGCCTATCTTGCGGTAGACCCGCTCGGGGGGCCTCCGCTGCCCCCTCACGGCGAGCAGGTCCTCCAGGCGGACTCCGAAGAGCCTCTCGTTCTCCTCAAGATAGGGACGGATGAGGTCCCAGTCTCCCTCAGTCACGGGCTCGAACTCCCCGCCGTTCAACTGGTCCTCACCCACCCGGCCCCCAGGGTCCCGGATGTAGATGGCGCCTCCGGAGGCGAGGGAAAAGAGGTTGCCCCCTGGGTAAGGCGTGGGCAGCTCCCGCAGCCTCCCCTGGGGATCGAACTCAACTCCGTTGACTATCACGAAGCCTCCCCCTTCCAGGGGATCACCGGCCATGAAGGACTCGGCGAGATAATCCAGGGCCGTGCCGTTCAAGACCACCTTGGGAGAGCCCACGGCATTGATGAGGGGCCTGCCGGCCGCGTTTCCCAGGACGTAGACCTCCCCTCCCTTGGCCCCGTACATGAAGCACTGTCCCACGTCCCCGTGGATGACGAGCCTGCCGGACTTCATGATGTTTGCCACCTGGTCCTGGGCCGAGCCGTGGACCACGACCCTGGCCCCGTCCAGGCCCGAGGCGAGGTAATCCCCTGAGCTCCCGTAGAGCTCGATCTCAAGCCCCTGGCTGCCCGGACCAAGGCCGCTTGCCAAAAACCTCTGCCCCCGCAGCCTGAAACAGACGATCTTTCCGAACCCCCTCTCATGGGCGCGCACGAGGAATCGGGCCAGGCTCTCATCCCCCTCCGGGGGAAAGCCCCGGGCGTCCACGACCAAGGTGGGGCAGGGCCGGCAGGACTCGATTGCTCCGCGGCCCTCCCAATCCACGAGCCGCTCAGGGGCTTCGGAGCTTCCCAGGCGGGGGAGACCTGAGAAAATCCTCTCCAGGCCCTCCTCGGCCAGGGTCTCCAGGGTGCTGCGCTTGATCCCTCCCGCCAGGACCCTCGAGTCCAGGAGTTGGGTCAGCTCCGCGACCGATGCCCCCAAACCCCTGGCGCGGCTGAGGCGCTCTTCCAACGCCTCCGGCAAGGGGCTCGAGCGGCTGGAGGCAAGCTCGATGATCCCGCCGAACTTATTCCTGCAGGAGAGCCGCCCTTCCTCGACGGAAAAGACGAAGGCCCCCCCGTCCGTGTAGCTTCCCCCGCGCGCGTTCCAGTAAAGATCGGCATAGGGAGCATGGGCCCTCCCGTCCTGGTGGAGGGCCCGCAGGACCGCGTCGATGGCCTGCTTCTCCGAGGCGATCAGGCCGATCTGGAGGGGGCCTCCGCCCGCCGGGACGCCTTCCTGGAGGGCGAAGACCTGTGGCCTGAGCATCGAGGTGTCCGTGATCCCTATGAGCTCGAAGGGTCCGCTCCGGCCGTTCCTCCTGGGGTGCGAGGCGACGATGAAGAACCAGGGCCCGTCCGGGGAGCCGTGGATATGGGCCTGCTGGAGCCTCTTGTACAAGCTCTTCTTATCCGGAGGGAGCATCTCGTAGTCGCGCTCAGTGGTCGGAGCCAGGGACTCGCAGACATGCTCCAGGGGGTAGGCGTAGGTCCTCCGGAGGAGGTCGAAGAGCAGGACAGAAACCTCAGTGTCGGTCAGGAAAAGGGGAGTGATCCCGTGCTGGTGGAGGTATGAGGTGATCGAATGGTAGTTGGCGAAGTCCCCGTTGTGGACCAGGGCCTCGTTCATCCCCACGAAGGGGTGGGCTCCTCCCGGGTGCCAGACCCTTCCCTTTGTGGGATATCTGTGGTGCCCGACCCAGACGTGGGCCGCAAGGTCCTCGAGGCCGTAGACCCTGATAACTTGGTCTCCGTAGCCCACGAGCTTGAAGACCAGCATGTCCTTTCCGTGCGAGAGGACGAAGGCCCTCTTCTCCCCCAGGGAGGCGTAGAAGCCTCGGTTCAAATCGAAGCTGTTTTGGTAGACGAACTCCTCGCAGATGGCGTCTCCCCCAAGGCTCTCAAGGCCCCGGGCCCTGGCGAAGCCCTCCACAGCGGAGGCCCTGGGCCGCGCCCAGTAGGCCCAGACCTCGGGAGGAGGCACTTCGAGGCCCAAGCCCCTCCAATCCGTCGCTGGGAAGGCACGCGCCTGGTCCACCTCGAAGAGGGGATGGAGGTGCTTGCGCTCGACCTCAGGGCGGGCCCTGGAATCCAGGTAGGCGACCTCGAGCAGGTAATTCTCCCTGAGGACCTCCTGGCTCACCCCGAGCTGCGAGGCGGAAAGCCCCACGGCCGCGACCCCCCCGCCCTTGCCGTTGCCGCGGTTCTTCATCTGGCTGAGGGCGCCGAAGAGGTACCTCCCCTCCAGGGCCTGGGAGCTTGCCAGGCCCACCACCCCGCAGCCCCCCTCGGCTTCCCGTCCCTCTTGCGCGCGCGAAAGCGGCCGGGGAAAACCGCGCAGCCTCCTCCTGCTCTCGATGATCTTGCGCGGCTCCATCTCAGCCCCTTGGCGGCCTGTAGACCAGGAGGTCCCTGCGGCCGACCAATTCCCGGATGGACCTGAGGCCCAGGCTCCTCAGGATCTCCCTCCACTGGGCCTTCCAGGACTCGTAGAGGTTCATGATCCTGCGGGCTCCCCATTCGGGGTCTATGAACCGGGAGAGCTGGGGATCCGTGGTCGTGATCCCCACCTGGCAGCCCCGACCCTGCTCGCAGTTGGCGCAGTGGGTGCAGCCCACGGCGATCATCTCCGCCGTCCCGATCACGCAGGCGTCGGCCCCCAGGGCGATGGCCTTGGCCGCGTCATAGGCGGTGCGGATGCCCCCTGAGGCGAGAAGGGTCACCTGGTCGCGGTGCCCCTCGGAGAGGAGGAGCTTGTGGACCTTGCCGACCGCCAGCTCGATGGGCATGGCTATGTTCTTCTTGGCGACCTCCGGAGCCGCCCCAGTGCCCCCGTAGCCTCCGTCCAGGTGCACGATGTGGGCCCCGGCGTAGTAGCTCCCCACGGCCACCATGTCCACGTCGTTGGGGGTGGAGACCTTGACCGAGAGCAGGGCCCTGGGATTGACCGTCCGCACCCAGTCCAGGTGCTTCTTGTGGTCCTCCACGGAGTAGACGCTGTGGAAGGGGAAGGGAGAGTAGAGGCTGGCGAAGGCCACGGCCTCCCGCATCCTGGCCACCTCCGCGGTCACCTTGTCCGAAAGGAGATGCCCTCCCAGGCCGGGCTTGGCCCCCTGGGCGTACTTGAACTCCACGATCCGGGCATGCTGGATGGTCTCCTCCCTCACCCCGAACATTCCGGTCGCGATCTGCGTGATCACGTGGTCCTTGTAGGGGACCAGGGCCTCCGGGTAGCCCCCCTCGCCGGTGCAGGTGAAGGTCCCGAGGCTCTTGGCG
>CAYLZQ010000269.1:0-3816 GCA_964388045.1 uncultured Elusimicrobia bacterium
AAGCCTGGAGCCCTCTGCGACGCCCTGGGCCCCTTCAAGGCCCTTCGCCTCAACATCACAAACATCGAGTCCAGGCCGGGGAGGAACAAGCCCTGGGAGTACTTCTTTTTCCTCGAGTTCTTCGGCCACCAGGACGACTCGCCAGTGCGCAAGGCCCTTCAAAGACTTAAAAAACAGGCCACCTTCCTCAAGACGCTCGGGAGCTACCCCAGGGCCGGGAAACCATGATCCTCAAGCTGAAGGCCGGGGTCGCCAGGGAGGGGATCGAGAAGGTCCTGGCCAGGATCAGGAAGCTCAGGCTCAGGCCCCATCTCTCAAAGGGAGCCGAGAACGTCATCGTGGGAGTGATCGGCCCGCAGGCCATCCGCTTCCGGGCTCACTTCGAGGCCATGGAGGAGGTGGAGGCGATCGTCCCCATCTCCCATCCCTACAAGCTGGTCAGCCGCGAGTTCCATCCCGAGAACACCGTGATCCAGGCGCGCGGGGCCAGGATCGGAGGCCCCCGGATCGTGGTGATGGCTGGGCCCTGCTCTGTGGAGAGCAGGGAGTACCTCTGGACCGTGGCCCAGGCCGTCAAGAGGGCTGGAGCGGGCATCCTCAGGGGCGGGGCTTTCAAGCCCAGGACGAGCCCCTACTCCTTCCAGGGCCTTGGGCTCAAGGGCCTGCGCCTTCTCAAGGAGGCGAGCCGCTCCACAGGCCTTCCCGTGGTCACCGAGGTGATGGACCCCCGCCACGTGGCCATGGTCAGCCGCTACGCGGACATCCTGCAGATCGGAGCCAGGAACGCCCAGAATTTCTTTCTCCTAAAGGAAGTGGGCAGGGCCAAGAAGCCTGTGCTCTTGAAGCGCGGCATGGCCATGACCATCGAGGAGCTTCTTCTTGCCGCGGAGTACGTGGCGGCGAGCGGCAACCCGGACCTCATCCTTTGCGAGCGCGGCATCAGGACCTACGAGCCTGCCACGCGCTTTACCCTGGACTTAAACGCCGTTCCCCTCCTCAAGAAGCTCTCCCACCTCCCAGTGATCGTGGACCCCTCCCACGGCGTGGGGGTGAGGGAGCTGATCCCCGCCATGGCCAGGGCGGCGGTGGCCGCCGGCGCAGACGGCCTGATGCTCGAGGTGCACCTGAGCCCCACGGAGGCCCTCTCGGACGGCTTCCAGGCCCTGATCCCTGCCCAGTTCGAGGCCCTGATGCGCGAGCTCTCCCCCGTGGCCCAGGCGGTCGGGAGAAGCCTTTAGGGGGATTCACGGGGTGCCTCCCATCCGCGTCGCCGTCATTGGTCTTGGCCTCATCGGAGGCTCCTTGGGCAGGGCCTTGAAGAGGGTCAGGCTCAAGGGCGGGCCGAAGTACAGGGTGATCGGGGTTGACCTAAGCCCTGGGATCCTGCGCCGGGCCCTGGGCATGAGGGCCATCGACTCAGGGATCCTTGACCCGCGCAAGGCCGTCCAGGAGGCAGAGATCGTGGTCCTTGCCGCCCCTCCCATGGCCTGTCCCAGGCTCCTGAGGGATCTCTGGCCCTGCCTGGGGCCTGGAGCCCTTGTGACGGATGCGGCCGGCGTCAAGAAAGGGATCGCGGAGCAGGCCAGGGCGCTTCGGCGGCTGGACCTGCGGGCCAAGCCGCCCGTCTACATCGGCAGCCATCCCATGGCAGGCTCTGAGAGAAAGGGGCTTGAGCACTCCCGGGAGGACCTTTTTAAGGGAGCTGTCTGCGTCCTTGTTCAGTCGGGCGCGAAGGGGTCGTCGTCGAATTTAGCCCGTGGGCGCCTGGAAGGGCTCTGGAAGGACGCCGGCTCAAGGCCTGCCTGGATGAGCGCCCCCGAGCACGACCTCTGCGCTGCCTGGACAAGCCATCTCCCCCATGTCCTGGCAAGCGCCCTCTGCCTGGCCCTGGGATCTCAAGCGAGCCGTTACCCGAAGATGAAAGAGCTCGCAGGCCCTGGCTTCAGGGATTTTACCCGCCTTGCCCTTTCTGACCCCTCCCTCTGGTCCCAGGTCTGCCGCTTGAACGAGAGGCCCCTGCGCCTTGCATGCCGGGAATTCCAGAAGGGGCTTGAGCGTTTCTTCAGAAGCGGTTTTTCCCCGAGGCTATTTAAGTCCGCTTCCGCGGCAAGAAGGAGGCTTGCGCCATAGGACAGGGCTATGGGGTGCGCCTGTCTAAAATCCCTCGATTTGACCTTGACAGGAACAGCCTTGCCTGGTATGCTTCGTGAGGCGGCGTCGCGGATGGCATTTCTTTCTCGGAGGCAGCCCCTATCTTCAAGCTGCTGAGTCTGCGCAGGAGCTGGTGGCTGGCTGCCGCTCTGATCTGGCGGCACTCCGCGTGGACTGCCGCCGGTCCCCTCCTGCCCGAGCCTCTTTCAGCGGACTACAACCTCCAGGCCTACAGCCAGGGAGTGACCGGAGACAAGTCCAGGTCCTTCCTGACCCAGGGCGCCTACCAGCAGCACAACCTCAACCTGCGCTATGCCCGCGCCAGCGACGAGGGCCTTTCGGTCAATTCCCAGCTCAGCCTCCAGGCCCATGACGATCCCGTGGTGATAGCCCGGAGGGACAAGTTCAAGGTCCTGGGCGGGTTCTTCGCCCTGGAGAAGCCCCAGAACTACAGGCTGGAGGGCGGAAACATCATCCCCCAGGCCTCCCGGGCGACCCTGACCTCGGCTGTGCTGGGCCTTGGAGGCTATTACCAGTTGAACGCCGAGGGCAGGCTCACGCGCTTGACCCTGATCGGGGGCCAGGTGGCTCCCCCCTTGGACGGGGAGCGCTTCCAGAGGGGGGTCCTGGGAGGGACTCTCACGCGGATAGTCCAGGGGGATGCCGGGAGCCTGAGCCTCAAGGGCAACCTCTACCGAGTGGAGGATCTGGAGGGAAGCATCAAGAACAAGCTGGGCCTCGAGAGGCTGGCCAGCTTCCTCTACTCCCTTGGGGCCGATCTCCGCTCCAACACCGGCCTTGGCCTGGGCTCCGAGCTGGCTTTTTCCAGGAGCGACAACGGAGCCGTCAACGGCACCTCCCTCTGGCTCGGCCCCAGCTTCCAGCGCGGGATCTTCCAGGCCGCTGCCAACCTCGAGAGGGACAGCCCCAGGTTCATCAATCCGGTCGGGAGCGTGCAATCGGACATCCAGAAGGCCGATGCCAGCCTGATCTTAGGGCAGGCGAACCAACTGAGCCTCAACGGCCTCTACACCCAGACCAACGTGGAGGGGCAGTCCGCCTTCGCGACCAAGACCAAGTCCGCCGGGACTGCCGTGAAGATAGTCCCATTCCAGGACTTGGAGGACTGGAAGCCCTTCTCGGTGGGCGCGGACTTCCGCCTCAACGATTCCGAGACGACGGGAGGGGTGAGCAAGACCCGGAGCCAGCAGGCAGGCCTGTCCTTGGCTTACAATTCTACTGGCCTCAACACGACTCTGCGCGGGGAGTACCTGCCCCAGAGCGACCGCTTGAATGCTGCCAATGACCTCAAGACCTATCGCGCCACCTGGCAGACGGGCTTCAAGCTCGTCAATCCATACGGGGTGACCCTGGCCCCGTTCTGGAACGTGACCCTGGAGAGAAGAAAGAGCCTGAGCTCGAACCTCACCTCCCCCAGCGAGAGCGTGGGCGCGGGGGTCAACGCGACTTATTCCGACTGGCTCACCCTCGGGGCCAGGCACGACTTCCAGCACCAGCTCTCAAGGCCTGGCGACCGCAGGGTCACCAACAACGCGACCCAGGTGGGCGCCAAGTTCCTGGTCAAGACCAAGGCTCCGATCATCCTTGGCCTGAACTATTACTACAAGAACTACCATGACACCGCGCTCAACGACTTCGCCGAGC
>CAYLZQ010000270.1:0-3809 GCA_964388045.1 uncultured Elusimicrobia bacterium
GTCCCCAAGGCCTTCAAGGCCGCCAGAAAGGCCGTGACAACGAGGAAGAAGGCCGCGAACACGAGGAGAGGCTCGCGCAGGTCCAGGCTCTCTGGAAAAAACCAGGCGTTGAGGACCAGATCCAAGGCCAGGCCAAGGGCCAGGCGAGAGAGGCGCCACGCGGCCCAAAAGCCCGCCAGTCCCATGCCCCCCCTCCAGAGCCAGGAGGCCCGGGACCTTGTTTCGAGGGGCCTTTCCTCATAGCCGCTCCAGAAGGCGGCCACAACCGAGACAAGGAGGGCTCCCAGGGCGAGCCAGGAGAGGGCCGGCCTCAAAGGGGAGCCGGCCAGCCCCATGGCGAGCCTGAAGAAGCCGAAGCCGGGCCTCAGGGGAAGGATGAAGTCCAAGGACTGGGGCAGGCGGGGAAAGAGAAAGACCAGGCAGAAGGAAAGCCCAGTGACCAGGCCGCAGAGGGGCGCAAGCCAGGGGCGGGACGCCTCCCTCACGGTCTCCTGCTCAGTCTTCATCCGCGGGATTTGCCGCGGCCCTTGATCCTGATGGCTGAGGCAGGGTCCCGGGGCTGCCGGGGCCTGAGGCCTCCCTCAGGGGGCTTCTCGGAAAGCACGAGCATCCTGGGGCTGTCCATCCCGTAGGGGGAGCCGTCAAAGCCGCCCCAGGAGCGCAGATAGGTCAGGCCAGAGCGCGCCAGGAGGCTCCTTATCTCGGTGAGGGCATAGACCCTGAGGCTCGCGCAGGCGGCGCGGGCCCAGTCCCTGGAGAGGAGCGCGCGGCGCTCCTCCAGGCGCCCGCTCTCCAGGTCAAAGGAGACCCCCTCCTGGCCCTGGCGCCTGGACGCGGACTCGAAATGGCGCATCAGCCATTCCTTGTTGAGCAGGTCCAGAAGGAGCTTCCCCCCGGGCTTCAAGGCCTTGCGCGCGGACTCAAGGGCCTTGAGGTCGTCGCGCTCCGAGGGGAGCCGGCCGAAGGAGGAGAAGCTGACAACCGCGTCGAACTCGGCGTGGTAGGGGATCTGGCGCATGTCGCCCTCGAGGAAATGGGCGTTCAAGCCCTCAGCGCGCGCCTCCGCGCGCGCCTCGGAGAGCGGATGCCCAAAGCCGATCCCCAGCACCCGGTGGCCCCTGCGGGCGAGCTCCAGGGCGTGGCGGCCAAAGCCGCAGGCAAACTCCAGAATCCGCGAGCGCGGCTCCAGACCCAGGAAGCCCAAGGCCGCGTCCACCTGGGCCCTGAGCCGGGAAGGGGGAAGGCGCGGCTCCCAGGAGCCTGTCTCTTTCTGGAGCGGCATCACGGCAATTCTACTAGTTTAGAACCTGCGCGGCTACGAGGCCATCCCGCATCGCTCTCAACTGTCGTTAACGACAGTTGGTGGATAACTTGGTGATGGCTCACCGAAACCTTACGTCATCCCAGCCTCGCATCCCTGGGCCCTTAGTCCTATTGCCATTTTCCCCTTAGGGCCCAACCATGGAGGCGGGATCTCCCCTACACTAAGGCAGGCGGTCATCCTCCTACCAGCCTGAAACGCAGGCCAGGCGGGATCCCGGGTGGCGGCCTGCCCCGGGCAAGCCCCGGGGAGCAAGACAAGTCCGCCTCAATCCCAGGGAGGCGGACTTTTTTTTGTATGATGGAGCCATGTTCCGAATCGGGATCGTCCAGAACAACCCTAGGTTCCTCAAGGCCGGCGAGAACGTGGCCGAGTGCCTGGACCTCATGGACCGCCTCCAGGCCGACCTCTGGGTCCTGCCCGAGCTCTTCGCCTCGGGCTACAATTTCAGGACCAGGGCCGAGGCCTCCCGCTGCGCGGAGGAGGTCCCCTCGGGCCCCCTCTGCTCCCTGCTCAAGGCCTGGACCAAGGCCAGGGACTGCGCGGTGGTGGCGGGACTTCCGGAGAAAACGCGCGGCCGACTCTACAATTCGGCCGTGCTCGTCAACGGCGGCCGCGTTCATCTCTACCGCAAGACCCACCTCTTCGGCAACGAGAAGAGATTCTTCGCTCCCGGGGACACCGGCTTCTGGACGGCCCCGGTCAAGGGAGTCAAGGTCGGGGTGATGATCTGCTTCGACTGGTTCTTCCCGGAGAGCTGCCGGACCCTGGCCCTCCGGGGGGCCCAGGTGATCGCCCACAGCGCCAACCTCGTGCTCCCCTGGGGCCCCGAGGGCATGAAGATACGCAGCCTCGAGAACAGGGTCTTCACCGCGACAGCCAACAGAGTGGGCTCGGAGCGCGGCCTGCGCTACATCGGCCTTTCCCAGGTCGTGGCCCCCAACGGGGGGCTGCTCGCCCGACTGGGCCCGGGAGAGGTCAGAGCCCTGGCGGTCGAGACCGACCCCTGGACGGCCAGGGACAAGAAGGTCCATCCCCGAAACGACCTCTTCAGGGACCGCCGCCCGCGCTTCTACCGCTGATGCCCCAAAAGCCCAAGCCCGCGCGCGCCTCCGCGGCCCAGGTCTCTGACCTCATGTACCCCCAGGACGCCAACATCCACGGCACCGTCTTCGGCGGGATCATCCTCCAGATGGTGGACAAGGCCGCGGCCGTCTGCGCCATGCGCCACTCTGGCCGGCCCTGCGTGACCGTCGCGATGGACCGGGTGGAGTTTTTGGTCCCCATCCACGTGGGGGACATGGTCACAGCAGAGGCCAGGATCAACTACGCGGGCAAAAGCTCCATGGAGATCGGGGTCGAGGTCTACGCCGAGAACCTGACGCGGGGGACCCGCAGGCACACCAACTCCTGCCTGGTCACCATGGTGGCAGTGGACAAAGGCGGAAGGCCGGCCGCCGTGCCGGGCCTCCTTCTCGAGACCCCCGGGGAAAAAGCCCGCCACGCCGCGGCCGAGAAGCGCTACCAGAGCCGCACGGCTTGAAAAGCCATGGGCTCCAGGACCTGGACGGCCCTGAGGCGGAGGCTTTTGGCCAGGCCCTCCGGGCCCCTGCTTTTGGGCCTTGACTTCGACGGGACCCTGGCCGCCCTAGCCCGCAGCCCGGAGCTCTCGCGCCTGCCCGGGGCCAGCCGGCTCCTGCTTGGCGCCCTCTCCCGCCGAAGCGGAGTCAGGGTGGCGGTCCTGAGCGGACGCAGGCTCAGGGACGTAAGGACCAAGGTAGGCCTTCCCGGGCTCTACTACGCCGGCAACCACGGCCTCGAGCTCCTGGGCCCTAAAGGGCCCTGGACCCACCCGCGGGCCAAAGCTGCCTTGGGGGCCCTGAGGCTGACGGCGCGGGCCTTGAGGAGGGAGCTGGCCGATTTCCCGGGGGCAAGCCTCGAGGACAAGGCCCTGAGCCTGAGCCTCCATTACCGACGGATGAGCCCGAGGCTCTCCCCCTCTCTCGAGGACCGAGTGCGGGAAATCCTCGGGCCCCACGCCAGGCGCCTGCGCCTGAGCCCGGGCAAGAAGGTCTGGGAGATACGCCCCAGGCTCTCCTGGGACAAGGGCAAGGCCCTCCTGCGCATCCGTCGGGAGCTTGGGGGGCTCTGGTCCCTGATGTTCGTGGGGGACGACGCCACGGACGAGGAGGGCTTCAGGAGCCTGGGACCCAGGGCCCTCTGCGTCCGGGTGGGTCCCTGCGGGAACTCCCGCGCCGCTTTCATCCTTGGGAGCCGGGGCCGGATGGAGAGCCTGCTGAGGCTTCTGGCGCAGGAGACCCGATGAGTTTTCCGCGGGCCAAGGAGCCATTCCGCTTCTACGCGCGCCTGACCCTCAACCTCATCACCGAGCGCAGGGTCATCCACCTGGGCGAACTGCTGGAGGGAGTCAGGACACAGCCGGACTCGGTGATCTACACCCATACCCACAACTTCCTCAGGCAGCACC
>CAYLZQ010000271.1:0-3804 GCA_964388045.1 uncultured Elusimicrobia bacterium
ACGTGGTGGGCCGGCGAGTGGTTTCAAGCGCTATCATTCATACCGATCAGCTGGACTTCCGAGAAAGGGAAGGGCCCGCAGAGTCCATCGTGCTGCCGGAGGAAATCCAGAGGTTCTGCGTCAGCGCCGCCAGGGCTTGCAAGCTCCTCTTCACAGGAATCGACCTCAAGTGGGACGGGAAAAGGCGCTACACCTTCCTCGAATGCAACCTCTCCCCCATGTTCTGCGGCTACGACAAGAAGGCAAAGGCCCATGTTGGCCCAGCCCTTGCCCGCTATCTTCTTGCGCTAAGCCAGAAATGATTTTTTCGCCCTGTTCTCTGTTCTGGATTCCTTCCCTGCCTGGCCACTGCCTGATGTCCAGCCGCTTGTGGAGCCGCTGGGGCGGGGAGCCCCTCTCGGACCACTGGGGCCTGGAAGCACGCTTTTTGCTGGCTATTCCTCAAGGGCCCTGAGCTCGCCATCCGCCTGGCGCAGGCGGATGGCCAGGGCCCGGGCCAGGCGCGCGAAGACCTTGAGCCCCAGGAGGGAATGGGCCCGGGCCATCTCGTTGAAGCGCTCCCGGGAAAGGGCGTAGATCTGGGTCTGGGAGGCCGCGACCGCGTCCGCGGAGCGCTTTCCCCGGTCAAGGAAGGCCACCTCCCCGAAGAAGTCCCCGCGGCCGAAGGTGGCCAGGTGGTGGGATTTTCCGCTGGCCAGGGGGAGCATGATCCTGACCGAGCCGCGGCGGATGAGGAAGAGCTCGTCGCCCACCTCTCCCTGGGCGAAGATCTTGCGGCCGGGCTCGTAGGCCTCTTCCCGGACCCAGGCCCGGAGTTCCTCGATGAGGTCGGGCTCGAACTCCCGCAGGAGGTCGATCTTCCTCAGGTCCAGGGCCTCCTCCCTGCTTGGGCGCTCCATGCGCGCCTCCTCCAGGATACGGTCCTCGGCCCACTCCAGGGCCTCGTCGAGCCCCTCGAAGACGCTGACGTTCCTCTTGGGCTTGACCAGGCCCACCTCCCCGAAGTAGGTCTGGAGGTCCTGTCCGCTGGGCAGGCTCTGGGGGAGGTTGGAGAGAAGCAGCCTTCCCTGCCGATCGTGGAGATAGTCCTCCATCTGCTTGAGCATGTGCGCGGCCGTGTAGTCCACGGACTGGACCCTCCTCATGTCCAAGATCACGTGCCGCCGGGTCTTGAGGTCCGCCTCAAGCTCCGTGAAGAGCTGGTCCGTGGTCCCGAAGAAGAGGTTTCCCTGCAGCTCGCAGAGCACGGTCTGAGCTCCCAGCCTCTCGAGAAGGGCCGTCTCCTCCGGAAGGCGGCGCTGCTTGGAGAAGACCTGCCCCCCGTAGGCCTTGCGGCGGATCACGGAGCCCCGGGCCTGGTCGCGGATGAAGAGCAGGATCGCAAGGCCCAGTCCGACTCCGGCCGCGGCGATGAGGCCCACGCTCACCGCCACCAGGATCACCGAGGCGCTCACCACGAAATCGAGGGCCGTGGAGCGGCGGCGCAGGAGGCGGAAGCTCTTGCGGTCGAACATCCGGAAGGCCACCACGAGCAGGATCCCGGCCAGGGCCGCGACCGGCACCCAGGCGACGAGCCTGGCCGCCAGGAGGGAGGCTGCCAGGGCGAAGAGCCCGGCCAGGGCCCCTGAGAGGCGGGTGCGGCCCCCGCTGTTGATGTTGACCAGGGTCGCTCCCGCGGTGCCGGCTCCCGGGATTCCCCCGGCCAGGGCCGAGGCCATGTTGGCCAGGCCCTGGCCCAGGAGCTCCCGGTTGGAGTCGCTGCGCGAGCGCGTGAGGGCGTCCACGATCACGCAGGTCTTGAGGGTGTCTATCGAGAGTAGGACCGAGAGGGTCAGGGCAGGGGTGAAAAGGGCCTTGAGGTCCTGGGGGCCAAGCCGGAAAAGTCCGGCCCAGCGCTCGGCCAGGCCTGAGAGGGCCTCGGGGCCGGCCGCGACGGGTCCTATCACCAGGGGGTTGCCCGCCAGGGTCATCAGCTCGGGCTTGAGGCTCCCGAGCCCGAAATAGGCCCCAAGCCCGCCTGCCAGCCCGAGGATGGGGGCCGGAACCACGGTGGTCAGGCGCGGGGCCAGGAGCATCGCGGCCATGGTGGTGGCGCCTACCAGAAGGCCGGGCATCCTCCAGAGTTCCGGCGAGCCCAGGCCCCAGAGGCCGGCCGCCTTTGGAATCCCGAAGAGCTTGGGAAGCTGGCTTAGGAAGATGAGGACGGCCACTCCGCTCAGGTAGCCGGTCACGACCGGGTAGGGGATGTACTTGATGAGCTTTCCCCCGCCCAGGAGCCCGTAGAGGCATTGCAGGACCCCTGAAAGGAGGGCGGCCAGGGCCAGAAGAAGCACGAGCCGCTCGGGAGCCTGGGTGGAGGCCCTGGCCAGCTCGGCCGCCAGGGCGGCCATCACGGCCGCGGCAGGGGCGCAGGGAGCCGAGACCAGGCGCGGGGTCCCGCCCAAGAGGGGGGCGAGGGTCCCCAGGGCCGCGGCTCCCACAAGTCCAGCCAGGGCCCCCTGGGCCGCGGCAGGGCCGAGGGCCGAGAAGATGACCACCCCGAAGGCTATGGCCTGGGGCAGGGCGACCAGCATCGCGGCCAGCCCTCCCCAGGCCTCGGAGACCCATGAGGAGGCTGTAAGCCGGTTCATGGCTCTGCCGAGCTCCGGTTTCCGGCTCGCGCCTCCAACCATTTCTGACCGAGCGATAACGCGAGGGAATGCCGCCTCCACACTCCGTTGGGAAGCGGCCTCGCCCACCCGCCTTCGGCGGGTCCCCGGGCTCGGGCGCAACCATTTCTGACCGAGCGATAACGCGAGGGAATGCCGTTTCGATGGTCCGTGAGGAAGCGGCTTTGCAGACCCGCTGCGCGGGTGCCCTGCTCGGTCATGGCTTCATCTTAGTAAATTGTTCATGGCTTTGAAGCGGAACCATTGCGGGTCCTGAATCGTATTCTTCTCATGGGTGCCGCCCGTTTTTTCGAAGCCGCCTATGCCCCGGCCGAGGCGGTGCGCCGGGCCGCGTGCCGCTGGGAGCCGGGGAGGCTCTCCTCCTACGCCCGCTGGAGCCTGGAGGCGGAAGGGCTGCCTGAGCCTTCAGCGGCGGAGGCCGCGGCGATGAGGATACTCACCCGCGGCCGGCTCACCCTCGCCTCCCCCAGCCTGGAGGGAAGGCTGGCCGCTTTCCGCGGCCGCGCGGCCTTGGCCTTGAAGGTCTCCCACCGCCTCCAGGTGGCCTCCCTCTCTTTCGGCGTTCCGGCGGCCCTCGACACGGACCTTGCGGAGTTGGGGTTCTTCACGCGGCCTGAGGCCGAGACCCTGGTTGGCTGGGCCAGCGAGGATCTTAGGGACCTCCTAAGGCCCCTGCGCCGGCTTTTCCCCGTTTCGGCGAAGGCCGGGGAGGGCCTTCCCCTTTTTGTCTCCTTTTGCGGAGCCTGCCGCAGCGGCTGGGAGAACGCCTGGGTCTCTGAGGGCTGGCCCGAGGGCGCCGCGCCAAGCGACTGGGCCAAAGCGGAGCCGGTTCAGAGAGGGGTTTTGGAGGACTCCGAGCTCCGCTATTTTTCGAGGCTCTTTTTCCGGCACGACTCCTTGCGGCCGGGCCAGGCCGAGGCTCTCAGGGAGCTGCTTTCCGGCAAAGACGTGGGGGTCCTGATGCCCACCGGCTCAGGGAAATCCCTGGTCTTTCAGATGGCGGCCCTTCTCCTTCCTGGCACGGCCCTGGTCGCGGAGCCCCTGCTCTCCCTCATCCGGGACCAGCTCAGGCAGCTCAAGCTTGATTCCCTCGTAAGAACCCTGCCTCACGGGGTCCTTGCGACGAAAGAAAAAG
>CAYLZQ010000272.1:0-3796 GCA_964388045.1 uncultured Elusimicrobia bacterium
TGCCCGTCATGAAGGTCGCGCGCGGGGAGGAGGGGATCCGGCTCTCCAACGAGGGTCCCTACGGCCTCTCCGCGAGCCTCTGGACTACGGACCTAGCCAAAGCCGAGAGGCTGGGGGCCTCAGTGGAGGCGGGGCTCCTGGGCATCAACGACCTGATGAGCCACTACGCGATCTGCTCCCTTCCCTTCGGGGGGATCAAGTCCAGCGGCTTGGGACGCCGCCAT
Organism: uncultured Elusimicrobia bacterium; assembly: GCA_964388045.1. Taxonomy (GTDB): domain Bacteria; phylum Elusimicrobiota; class Elusimicrobia; order UBA1565; family UBA9628; genus CAYLZQ01. The sequence continues at coordinate 225 of CAYLZQ010000272.1, forward strand.
TCGGATGAGGGCCTGCGCATGTTCTGCTGGCCCCAGGCGGTCTACGTGCACGAGTGGCCGGCCAAAGCCCCTGAGCTCTGGTGGTTTCCCTACGACTCCTTCAAGACCCGCCTCACGACCCTGATCAGCAAGCTGATTTGATCCTGGGGATCCATGGCCCTGTCGTCAACGGATTCGCGGCAGCCCTGCGCCTTGCCGCGGGCCTGGGCTGCCAGGCCCTGCAGATGCTTCCCACCCGACGCCACCATGAGCCAGCCGAGGAGGAGATCAGGGCTTTCAGGGAGGAGCGCGCGTCAGGCCCCGTGCGCCGGCTCCTGATCCATTCCCGCTTCGTCCCGAACCTAGCCTCAAGCGACCCCCTCCGGCGGAAGCGCTCGGTCGAGCTTTTTTCGCGGGAGATCGCCCTGGCCTCCCGGTGGGGGGCCGAGGCCTACGTGATCCATGGCGGGGCCTACTCTCCCGGGGCGCGGCTTGCGGAGGGGGCGAGGCTCTTTGCCGATGGAATCACCGAGGCCCTCTCACGGGCCCAGGTTCCGATCAGGATCCTCCTTGAGAACGTCCCCGGGGGCGGCAGGCGCATGGGGGCAAGCCTGGAGGAGCTCGGAGAGCTCGTGTCAGCGATTCAAACGCGCCTTCCAGCCTCAGGGGTGGGGGCCTGCCTGGACACGGCTCATGCCTGGGCCGCCGGCTACGACATCGCCTTGGCCGAGGGGATGCTCCGCTTCCTCTCCAGGGTCCACAGGCTCCTCGGGGCCGAGAGGGTGCAGGCCTTTCACGTGAACGATACCCGGGCCCTTCTCGGCTCTCACCGGGAGCACCACGCGAACTGGGGGGAGGGCTTCCTGGGCTCCGAGGGCATCCAGGTCCTCCTGGAGAGGCCGGAATACGAACTGGCCCTGGGCATTTTGGAGACCCCGCCGGGGCAGGATAGGAGAAATCTGGACTATCTCCGGAGCTTGTCTAAGAGCTCTAAATCCCGATCCTGAGCCCTTCCCTGGCTAGCTCGCACTGGAGGCGGTAACCCCTCCCTGAGATCATGCGGGCCGCCTCCGCGGCGATGCGGTTGAGATCCGGGTCGCTGTACTGGCTGTCGTGGTGGAAGAGGAGCAGGCGCTTGACCTCGTTTAATCCCGCGAAATCAACGGCGTTGGCGAAGCTCGAGTGGCCGTTGCTCTTGAGGGTGAGGTAGTCATCTACCGTGTAGCGCCCGTCGTGGATCAGGAGGTCCGCGCCCTTGAGCAGGCGTCCCAGCTTCTCGTCGTAGTCCTGCATCGCGGTGGCCGACTCCCCATAGAGCTCGCTGTCCGGGCAGTAGGCGAGCTTGCGGCCCTGGGTCTCCAGGACCAGCCCCAGGGTGGTGCCCGGGTGGTTGGCGTAGAAGGAGGTGAGGGTCACCCCGGGGAGGACCTCGTAGGACTCCTCCCGGAGCTCGTAGAGGTCGATGGGGGCCGTCAGCGGGCGCGGGTCCTGGGAGCTCTCGAGGAGTTCCCGGAGCATCCCCTCCAGGGTCTGGTGCGGCTCTGGGGTCCCCCCGATATGGAGGGCGTAGTCCCCGTAGAGGCAGGCGAAGGCGCCCAGACCCTCCACGTGGTCTTTGTGGAAATGGGTCAAGAAGAGCCAGAGCTCCTTGTGCCTCCCCTCCTTGACGAGCTCCTGGCCCAGGTCCTCGATGCCGCTGCCCGCGTCGAAGATGAAGAGCCGTCCTCCCGCCTCGACCGAGACGCAGGAGGTCCTGCGGCCGTAGCGGGAGGCCTCGCTGGCGGGGCCCGGGCTGCGGCAGCCCCAGACCGCGACCTCGAGGGCCGGCTGCTGGGCGGGGATGAGGGCGGTCCCGATCCGGGCCTCGAGCGCCGGGGAGGGGGCGGGGCGGCAAGCCACCTCCGCGATCTGGCGGGCGAAGCTCTCCACTTTGTAGGGCTTCTCGATGAAGAGGTCTGCCCCGGCCTGGAGGGCGCGTTCCTTGTCGATCTTGTAGGTCTTGCCCGAGACGATCACGACCCTGACCGAGGCCGTTTCCGGGTCGCCCTTGATCTTGCGGCAGAGGGTGATCCCGTCGATCCCTGGCATCAGGATGTCCAGGATCGCGACCTCGTAGGCTTTCTCCTTGAGGGTTTCGAGAGTGCCCGCGCTGTCGGTCAGAAGGTCCGCCGCAAAGCCAGCGTCTTCCAGGAGCTCCCGCGAGAGGCCTCCGGCGATCGGGTCGTCGTCGACGATCAAAACCCTCTGCCCCACGGCCGTTATTCTATAATAAATAACAGCCATGAGGATCATAGCCGGGGGCTTGAGGGGGCGCAGGATCAGGACGGCGCGCGAGCCGGGCCTGCGCCCCATCTCCGGGCGCATCAAGCAATCCCTCTTCGACATCATCGCGGGGCTCGTGCCCGGAGCGCGTTTCCTGGACCTCTTCGCGGGGACAGGCTCGGTGGGGCTCGAAGCCCTTTCGCGGGGAGCGGGCTTCGTCTTCTTCGTGGATTCCAACCGCCGCTGCGTGGAGGCCCTGAGCCGGATCCTGGAGGGGATGGGCCTCGCGGGCCGGGCCAGGGTCCAGCGCGGGGACGCCCTGGGCGACCTCTCCTGGATCCCCTTCCGGGCCGGAGTCCCGGACTTCAACCTGGTCTTCCTGGGCCCGCCCTACAAGGACGATCAGAAGAGGCCCCTCGCCTACACCACCCCCGCCCTTCGCCGCGTGGCCGAGGCCGGGCTCCTCGTCCCCGGGGGGCTCCTCATCGCCCAGCACCACGTCAAGGAGGAGGTCGAGCCTCCGGAGGGTTTCAGGCTCTCCCGGAGGGAAAAGTACGGGGATACCTACCTGAGTTTTCTGCGTCCCGCCGGGAGCGGCTAGAGATCTCCCGCCGACGATGGAGATCAGCTTTACTCAATTGAGGGTCTACCGCGAGTGCCCTTGGAAATACAGACTGATCTTCGTGGAAGGACATAGAGTGCCTTTGGCCCCCGCTTCCTCGCTGGGCCTTTCCCTGCACCGGGCCCTGGAATGTTTTCACCGCAGTCGGAGCCCGGAACTCGATAAGCTCCTTCAGTTCTACGAGGAGCGCTTCGTGGGGGCGGGTTTCCCGACCCCGGAGCTCAGGGCTCAGTATCACGACAAGGGCCTCAGGATCCTCAAGAGGTACTTCGAGCAGGACCTTTCCCGCAGGACCCGGATCGTGGGCATCGAGAGGGAGTTCGTCTTCCCCCTGGGCCGGCATACGGCGCGCGGGATGATCGACCGCATCGACCTCCATCCGGACGGCAGCTACGAGGTCATAGACTACAAGACCCAGCTTGAGTCCGGGAGGGAGGCGCCGGAAGGCCTGCCCGCGGCCGAGAGCCTCCAGCTCCGCTTCTACGCCCTGGGCCTGCGGGAGTCTCTGGCCATCACCCCGGCGATGCTCACGGTCCACTACCTGGCAGCGGCCGTGAGGAAGAGCCTTGCCTATGAGGCTTCGGGCGAGGAGGAGCTCAAGGCCCTCATCCTGGATACTGCCGATCGGATAGAGGCAGGGGATTTCCGGCCCGACACCTCCTTCTGCCCCCGCTGCGACTTCCGCAGGAGTTGCCCCCACTCCGTGGCC
>CAYLZQ010000273.1:0-3786 GCA_964388045.1 uncultured Elusimicrobia bacterium
CCTCCGCGGGGGTTAGCCGCGCCGTGACGCTGTAGCGCAGGAGGATCCCCTCGGCGGCATGGGGACCGCGGTTGAGGAGGGTCAGGCGCGCCCGCAGCCTGCCCGGGAGCCTCCCACCCTCCAGGCTGGCAGAGCTCACCTCGTGGTAGCGCGGGGCCTGGCTCTTCCCCTTGCGCGAAAGCTCCCATCCCAGTTTCTGCAGGCGAATCTCGGCCCTCGCGGGAACGCCCGCCACCGCGAGGCTCAGGGCCAAAACTCCAGCGCCACAAAAGGCCCGCGCCCTTATCCCCATGACCGGTCCTATTTGCTTTCCGGCAAAGGCGGCTCCGGAGCGATGGGAGGCTCGACAGCTATGGGCGCCACCCGGGCTACCCTGTCGCCGGGGTCGAGCTTGACGAGCCGCACCCCCTGGGTGTTGCGGGAGATGGTCTTTATGTCCTTGCAGCGCAGACGAATGGTCTTGCCCTTCTCCGTCATGACCATGAGGTCGTCGTCGTTGGTGACGAGCTTGACTCCGATCACGGCCCCGTTTCTCTCGGTCGCCTTGATCGTGATCACTCCCCCGCCGCCGCGGTGCTGGCCGCGGTACTCGGAAAGATCGGTCCTCTTGCCGTGTCCGTGCTCGCAGACGGTCAGGAGGGTCTTCTGGCTCTTGGGCGGAAAGGCCTCCATACCGATAACCTGGTCGTCCTTGTCCAGGCGGATGCCGCGCACGCCCATCGCGTTTCTCCCCATGGGCCGGACGTCGGATTCCTTGAAGCGGATCGACATCCCTCCCCTGGTCGCGATCAGGATCTCGTCCGCCCCCGTCGTGTGCTGGGCCTCGACGAGGATGTCTCCCTCCTCGAGGCCGATCGCGATGATGCCGCTCCGCCGGATGTTCTCGAAGTCGGCCAGCGGCGTCTTCTTGATCGTGCCGCTGCGGGTGCACATGACGAGGAAAGTCTCCTTGCCCTTCTTCTCCTCGAAAGAACGGATGGCGATGGTCGAGGTGATCTTCTCCTCGCCGGAGATGGCCAGCAGGTTGACGGCCGCCTTCCCGCGCGAGGTTCGCCCGCCCTCGGGGACCTCGTAGGCCCTGAGGGCGAAGGCTCGTCCCCGCGTCGTGAAGAAGAGCAGGGTCGCGTGGGTGTCCGTCACGAAAAAATTCTCGATGAAGTCCTCCTCTTTGACGTCGGCCCCCGTCACCCCCTTGCCGCCGCGCCCCTGGGCCGTGTAGGTGGCGACCGGTATGCGCTTGATGTAGCCGCCGTTCGACAGGGAGATCAGGACCTCCTCCTTGGCGATGAGATCCTCCAGGGTCATCTCGGCCGCCTCGGTCGTGATCTGAGTCTGGCGCCCCTTGCCGAACTGCTCCTTGGCGCCCTCGAGCTCCTTGACGATGATCGCCATCACCTTCTTGACGTCCGCGAGGATCCCCTTGAGCTCCGCTATGCGCTTGAGGAGCCCATCGTGCTCCTCCTGGATCTCGTGAACCGAGAGCCTGGTGAGCTGGTGCAGGCGCATCTCGAGGATGGCCTCGGTCTGGGCCTTGGTGAGCTCGAACTCGTCCATGAGCTTGGTCCTGGCCTCGTCCCGATCCTTGGCCCCGCGGATGATCTTGATGACGCGGTCCAGGGCCTTGAGGGCGATCAGGAAGCCTTCCAGGATGTGGGCGCGGTCCAGGGCCTTCCTGAGCTGGAACTTGGCGCGCCGCACGACCACGGTCTTGCGATGCTGGACGAAATGCCCGAGCATGTCACGCACGGGCAAAACCCGCGGGCGGCCGTCCACCAGGGAGAGGAGGATCACCCCGAAGGAACTCTCCATCTGGGTGTGCTTGTAGAGCTGGTTCAAGACCACGTTCGCGTTGCCGTCGCGTTTGACCTCGATGACCACCCGCATCCCCTTGCGGTCCGACTCGTCGCGGATGTCCGAGATGTCGGGGATCTTCTTGTCGCGCACGAGACCCGCGATCGTCTCTAGGAGGGCCGCCTTGTTGACCTGGTAGGGGAGCTCTGTCACGATGATGGCCTGGCGGTTGCCCTTGATGTCCTCGATCTCAGTGCGGGCCTGGACGCGCAGGGACCCCCGCCCGGTCTCGAAGTACTCGCGGATGCCCGCCTTCCCCCGGATGATGCCCCCGGTGGGGAAATCGGGCCCCTTGAGGACCCTCAGGAGCTCCTTGCTCTCGATCTTCGGGTCCTTGATCAGGGCGATCGCGGCGTCGCAGACCTCGGCGAGGTTGTGGGGGGGGATGTTGGTGGCCATGCCCACCGCGATCCCGGAGGAGCCGTTGACCAGGAGGTTGGGGATCTTGGCCGGCAGGACCATGGGCTCGAGCGTCGTCCCGTCGAAGTTCTGGACAAAGTCCACCGTGTCCTGGTCTATATCGGAGAGGACCTCCTCGGCGAAGCGGGCCAGCCGGCACTCGGTATAGCGATAGGCCGCGGCCGGGTCCCCATCCACCGAGCCGAAGTTGCCCTGTCCGTCGATAAGCGGGTGCAGAAGAGAGAAATCCTGGACCATGCGCACGAGCGCGTCGTAGACGGCCATGTCGCCGTGGGGATGGTATTTCTTCAGGACCTCGCCCACCACGCCCGCGCATTTGGAGTACTTCTTATTGGAGGCCAAGCCCTCGTCGTGCATCGCGTAAAGGATGCGGCGGTGGACGGGCTTCAAGCCGTCGCGGATGTCGGGCAGGGCGCGGCCCACGATCACCGACATCGAGTAATCGATGTAGGAGGACTTCATCTCGGCCCCGATGTCGCGCGGGACTATGTTGCCGACCGGTTCCGGAGAGAGTTCCTGCTGCTCGGGTTTGCTCATAGCCGCTCCTTAAATCTCAAGAATCCGTGCGGGAACAAACGCCGGTCATCTTGGGTTAGATGTCGAGATTCCTGACTTCCTTCGCATGACGCTCGATAAACTCACGGCGGGGCTCGACCCGGTCGCCCATGAGGGTCGTGAAAGCAAGCTCGGCGTCCGCGGGATCGACAAGCTTGACCTGGAGGAGCTTGCGGCGCTTGGGGTCCATCGTGGTTTCCCAAAGCTGCTCGGGATTCATCTCGCCCAAGCCCTTGTAGCGCTGGACCTGGGCCCCGGAGCGGCCGGCTTGGCGGACGGTCACGATGAGGTCCTTGAGGCAGTAGCCGTCCGTCTCCGTCTTGTAGGTCTTGGCGCGGAAGAGGGGCTTGGTCTTCTCGTCCCGGACGACCTCGTACCACTGAAGTCTCAGGCCCATCTCCTCAAGCTCCCTGGAAAGCCTGGAGAGCTTCTCCATTTCCCAGAGCTCCTGCACGTCCGGCTCCAGGGCCTCCTCGTCCGCCTCCGAGGGGACCTCTCCCTCCGCCGGGGGCCTGGCCCTCCTTTCCTCGGCAAGCTTAGCCTTCTGCTGGGCCACGTATTGGTCGCGGTACTGGTGCCACTCCTTCTCGCTGTAAAAGAACACGTATTCCCCGGCGCCCGTCTCGACGCGATAGAGAGGGAGCCTGCCCTTCCCCTGATAGGCGAGAAAGTCTTCCAGGTGCAGGCCCTTGCGCTCGAGATGGCGCAGAAGATTCTCAAGCTCTGCAAGGAACCTCAGGATGTCGCGCAGTTCTTCGCAAGCCAGCCTCTTGGCCTTTCCGTTCGACGGGTTGATGGCCGTGATCTCCGCGGACTTGAGGCCCTCGTTCAAAAGCCACTGCTCCATCTTCTCGTCGCTTTCAACGTACATCTCGGTCTTGCCCTTCTTGACCTTGTAGAGGGGGGGCTGGGCGATGTAGACATAGCCCTTGTCGATCAAGGGCTTCATCTGGCGGTAGA
>CAYLZQ010000274.1:0-3771 GCA_964388045.1 uncultured Elusimicrobia bacterium
GAAACTGGTGCCGCAGGAGCCGGCCGCGGTTTTCCCCGGCCGCGATCTGGCTGGCTACTTCCTCAGACAGGATCCGGATTCTGGGCATCGGAGGAATAACTCGCCTCTCCCGCGGGGGGCAGCGATAGAACGTTAATGGCGACGGCGCCCCGGGCCCGAAGGGCCGAGTAGCCGAGGGGGCCGAGATCTCCCCTCCCTATAGGAGGGGCGGGGGGTGGGGTTGAGGGTTTGGGCATCAGAGTTTTTTCTTGAGGGCGGTCAGGGCGGATAGGGCCTCCAGAGGGGTCATCCCTTCCGGGTTGAGCAGCCTTAGGGTGTCGAGGACCGGATGGTCCTCGAAGAGGGGGAGTTCCGGGGCTACTGTCGGCCCGCCGGCTCCCGCCAGTCGGCCCGAGGCCGACTCCTTCTCGAGGTTGGCCAGGATCTCCCTGGCCCTGGCCAGCACTCCTGCCGGCAGGCCGGCCAGGGCCGCCACGTGGATCCCGTAGGAGCGGTCAGCCGGCCCCGGGGAGATCCTGTGCAGGAAGATCACCTCGGTTTTTCCCTCCGGGCTCGTCCACTCCTTGGCCTCCACGTTGAAGTTGACCACTCCCTCCAGGAGGCGCCCAAGCTCGGTAAGCTCGAAATAGTGGGTCGCGAAGAGCACTCGAGGCCCGCGCGGAGCCTCCCCCTGGTCGGAGGCATAGGCGCCGTGGAGGTGCTCGATGACGGCCCAGGCGATCGAGATCCCGTCGAAGGTGGAGGTGCCCCGCCCTACCTCGTCGAGGATGATCAGGCTCCGGGGGGTGGCGCTCCGGAGGATCTGGGAGGTCTCCTTCATCTCCACCATGAAGGTGGAGGCCCCCTTGGCCAGGGCGTCCTGAGCCCCAATCCTGGTCAGGATCTTGTCCACGATCCCGATCTTGGCGGAGCGGGCGGGCACGAAGGAGCCCATCTGCGCCATGAGGGCAATCAGGGCGTTCTGGCGCAGGTAGGTGGACTTGCCCGACATGTTGGGCCCTGTCAGGATGACGATCTGGGGGTCGCGGGCGTTGATCCTTAGGGAGTTGGGCGCGAAGCTTCCCGAGGGCATCAGGGCCGCAAGCACGGGGTGCCTGCCCTCCGCGACCTCCAGGTCATGGGAGAGGTCCACCCTGGGCTTGACGTAGCCATAGAGGGCCGCGCATTCGGCGAGGGCGCTCAGGACGTCTAGCTCGGAGAGGAGCTCCGAGAGGCGCAGGAGAGGATCGTAGAAGGCCAGGACCTCTCCCCTCAGCTCCTCGAAGAGTCTGGCCTCCAGGCGCAGGATCTTGTCCTCAGCCCCCAGGATCTTGTTCTCGAGCTCCTTGAGTTCAGGGGTGATGTAGCGCTCGGCGTTGGTCAGGGTCTGCTTGCGCAGGTAGCGCGCCGGGACCTTGGCCTGGTGGGCCTTGGTGACCTCGAAGTAGTAGCCGAAGACCGTGTTGTAGCCGGCTTTCAAGGATGGGATTCCTGTCGCCTGCCTCTCGGAGGCCTCCAGCCTCCGAAGGAAACCCTGGCTGTCGTTCTTGAGAGCCTTGAGCTCGTCGAGCTCGGCGCGATAGCCCTCCCGGATCAAGCCCCCCTCGGAGAGACGGGCCGGGGGATTCTCGCTCAAGGCCCTCGCCAGCAGCTCCTGGCAGGGCTTGAGGGCCGCCACCTCCTCCTTGAGGCGGCCGGCCAGGGCTTTGAGGCCCGAGCAGAACTCGGATTCGGAGAGCCCCTCAAGGCCCGGAAGCAGGGACAGGGAAAGGCGCAGGGCCCCGAGGTCCCTCGGGCCTGCCTGGCGGGTGGCCAGGCGGCTGGTCGCCCGCGGGATGTCCGAGATTTCCCTCAGGATCTGGCAGAGGGCCTCCCGGGCCCCGCTCATGTCCGCGAGCTCCTCCACGCAGTTCTGGCGGAGCTCGATCGTGGGCAGGTCGGTCGAGGGGTGCAGGATCCAGGATTTGAGCTTGCGGCTTCCCATCGGGGTGCGGCAACGATCCAGGAGCCCCCAGAGGGTGTGGCGCTTCTCACCGGCGGGGCTTTCGACAAGCTCCAGAGTCGCGATCGCTGTTTCGTCGAGCTGCATCTGGGAGGCGGGCTCCCGGTAGGTCGGGGCCAGGATCTCCTTCAACTGGAACTGGGCGTCGGCCACGTAGCGCCGGCACTTGAGGGCCGCGCGGGCCGCGAGGTGGTGATTCAACCAGATTTGGGCAAGGGCCCAGGGGGGCTTGGCCTCCATCTCCGGGGCACCGTCGTAGGGGGTCAGGCAGGTCCGGGATGGGAGGCTCTCGCGCAGGCGCAGGCTCTCGATCGCGTAGGGGGCGGCCAGGACCTCGGCCGGGGCGACTCGCGCCAGGAGATCCAGGAGCCTGCGCGCCTCCCTGTCGTTCAAGGCCTGGGTCGCCCAGAACTCGCCGGTCGAGGCGTCCAGGCAGGCCGCACCCCAGCCCACGATGTCGAGCTCGATCGCCACCAGGAAGTTGCTCGCCTGGGGCTCCAGAAGGGCATCCTCCACCACGGTCCCCGGGGTGATCACGCGGACCACCTCCCGCCTGACGAGCTTCTTGGCCTTGGAGGGGTCCTCCGTCTGCTCCGCGATCGCCACCCTGTGGCCGGCCTTGAGGAGCCTGGCGATGTAGGGCTGGCTGTTGTGGAACGGGACCCCGCACATGGGTACGCCCTGACGGGAGGTGAGGACCAGGCCCAGGAGGGGGGCTGCCGTCTGGGCGTCCGGGCCGAACATCTCGTAGAAGTCTCCCAGGCGGAAGAAGAGGATGGCCTGGGGGCAGGCGCCCTTGAGCTCCTGGTACTGGCGCATGACCGGGGTGTCCGGGAGGATCTCCGACGGGGGCATGGCGGATTATTTTAGCAATTTTGCCCTGTCGGAGAGGAGTCTCACAGGTCGAAGCTGATCCCCACGTCCGCGTAGTGCTCGCGCTGGTTGAAGAACTGCCCGTAGGGCGAGTGGCCGTCGAAGTAGCCAATGTGCAGGCGCATGGAGCGCAGGACCCCCTTGAATCCCATGCGCAAGCCCAGGACAGTCCTGGAGTTCGTATTCCAGGCCAGCCGCCCCTGGGATTGGAAGTCCTGGGCGAGGTAGACTCGGGTGGGATAGTCGGCGAAGAGCCCCAGCTCGCGGCTGGTGAGTTCAAAACCCGCCTGGAGGGCGCCCCGGTCTGGCGAGGGGACTGTGTGCAGGAGATAGCTCCCTCCCCCGTAGAGGCGCAGAAAATCCGCTGGCTCATGGGAGGCGATGGCTCTCAGGCCGTCGATCGAGTAGCGAAAGCCGGTGTTTCCGGTGCGCCGGATGAAGTCGTCGCCCAGGTGGGAGCTTTCGTGGAAGAGCATGAGCTTGCCGGAATACCTGTCCCAACGGATCTCGAGCGGAAGCCGCCCGAAGAAGTCGATCGTCTGGAACTCGTTGACCGTCCCGGAGAGCCTGAAGCGCGAGTAGGCCATGGCCTCTATGTTCCACTGGAGTGCCCAGCGGTTCTCGCCTGGGTGCCAGCGGGCCATGCCCCAGCTATGCCCGAGGGCCATGTCCCCGGCATGGTGGCCCTCGAGCCGGTAGTAGGCGGCTGAGAGCTGGATTTCTCGCGGGTCGGCCAGGAGCCTGCGGAAGATCTCGTTGGAGGGGGGAAAAACCTCCCTCGGGGCCGCGGCCCCCGCCCAGGAGCCCAGGACAAGAAGCGCGCAGGACCTTAAATACCGTTGAACTCGGGGCGTAAAGCGCCCCGAGTTATTAAGGCCGTTGAACGACTCTTTCATAGCAGACACAGTTTCCATAAG
>CAYLZQ010000275.1:0-3769 GCA_964388045.1 uncultured Elusimicrobia bacterium
TCCATGGATTGGGGACAGGAATGCAGTTCGGGGAGATGCTGGCTGAATCCCTTCCTTTCCTGGCCGTGGGCCATGGGACCGGTCTTTTGCGCTCGGCCCTGGCCGAGCTGGGCCTGGCCGAGGTCTCTGGCCTGGCTCTGGCCGCCGACGTACTGGTGAACTACCCGGGCCAGGCGATGTTTGCCCTTGGGACGGCCCAGGCAGCGGCGGACATGGCCGGGGCCATCAGAAGGGGGGATGAGTACGAGGCCTGGGAGGCCGCCGGCCGCTTCCTTGGAAACATGGCCCTCATGGGCCACACCATCGAGAGGCTCTCACTTCAGGTCACCAGGGCGATCGAGGCCTTCAGGCGCTGGAGGAACGCGGGCGAGGTCCTGAGGCGAGCCGGGATCGAGGCCTATGCCGGGAACCTGGAGTTGCTTGAAAGAATGGACCGCTTGAACCAGGAGATGCAGGCTGAGCTCAGCCGCCTGAGGCAGGAGCGCGGCCCGAACCTCGCAAGGGCGGAGTGGTCCGCGAGGCTTTGGGAGCTCGTGGCCGAGCGCGACCGGCTGCAGGACCTCAACCTCCAGGAGATCCGCCTGGAGCAACTGGGAAGGCAAAGGGAGCTGCAGTTCCGGGCCGCTTACGAGGCCTATCAGCGGGCGATCCAAGGCGGGCAGGGGCGCCTCAACTGCGAGTCGAGCCAGGCCCTTGGGGAGAGTGTCATCCTCCATGGCCGGAGGCTCGGCTTCCAGGAGGGGGCCCCCTATTCCCAGGCTTTGGAGTATCTGCGAAGGGCCAACGAGCTTCTTGGGAGGCAGGGGGAAGGAGTGGTCGAGTTCAGAGCTTCCAGCGGCTCTCGCGCGAGGGTGGACCTTGCCACAGGGGAGGTCTTGGTCTACCGGGACGGGGCACTCCTCGATTTTTACCGGATGGACGGGGTGGCCGAGGGGGCCAGGGCTGGGAGCCAGGTCGAGGGGGTCGCGCGAGGCCTCATAGCCCTGGCAAGGGAAAGGGGAGCGGCCCCTGGGGAGATCCTGAGGATCTTGAGAAGGCTCACCGAGAATAGGCCCGGGAGGCTGCCCCGCGAGATCGAAATCTGGATGCATACCGAGGGGGAACTTCCAGAGGGGATCCCAAGGGAGGCGAGCCCAGCCTGGAACAGGATGCTCGAGACCCTGACCAGGACCCTTGAGGAGATTAATTCCTCCTCTCTTCCGCCCAGCCAGGAGGCCCTGCTCAACGCGGCCAGGTGGCTGACCAGCCTGGGGACCGTCCTCCACGACAACCTTGGGACCATGGGCGATTACCTCCCGCTCTACCAGCGGGCCTGGGGCCTCTACGACCAGGCCGTACGCAGATTCGATCCTGAGCCCAGGGCCCCTGCCTCCCGGGAGGGCTCCCCTGTCATTGAAATCACTCCCCCCGAGCGCTATACCACCCCTGAATCCATTAGGGTGGCCAGGAGGCTGCTCAGGGCGAGGCAGGACATCGAGCAGGGCTTTGGGGAATGGGCCTTGGATGAGCTGACTGATGCCGAGACCCTTCTCTGGAGAGCAGCCAACGAGATGCCGGCAGTGGAATTCAGCCGACTTCTTCTGGAGAGCACGCGCCTGAGAAACGACCATCTCCCGGAGGCCCTGTCCCGCGAGCTCCGAGCGCGCGCCTGGAGAGAGGTCCTCTCCCCTTCTGAGAGGGAGGCCCTCAGAGATCTTCCTCCCGAGCAGGCAAGGGCCCGCATGGAGGAGATCTCCTGGGAGCGTGCCAGGGCTCTCATCCGGGAGCATCTGAGGCGCACCCTTCAAATCTCCAGGGAGAGGCCGCAGGACGTGGTGGGGGAGATCTCAAGCGATCCCACGCGCCTTCAGAACTTCAATGACTGCTCTCTTCACGCGATCTACAACCATCCCCTTCTGAGGTCCTTGTGGGCCAAGCGCTATCCTGAATTCATGCGGGCCGTGGAACGGATCTTCGACATCGACTTCAGGACCCAGGGTGTCAACGCCCACATGATCCTCCGGGCTCTGGACCTTAGGCCAGGGCCTGAGACGGTCCTGGACTCGGAGGCGGCCCTGGTCGAGCACATGAGGAGCGAGGGAGCGCTTCTGGGGCGCCTGGGGCCCTTCTCGAGCCCTGAGGGAAGAGTCACCCACGCGGTGGTCATCAGCCTGGCCTGGAGGGAGTCCGGCGGGGAGTGGAGGTTCCTGGTCACTGATTCGAACAGCACGGCTCCCTACGTCGCTTCCTTCAGGACCCTCAGGGCCCTGGGCCTCAACGCCTATTCCGTCCGCGGCAACCTAGCCCCGGCTGAGTTCCAGCTCAGATTCCTGAGCGGCCAGGAAGGATTCTTCGACACGGCGAGGAGATAGGGGGAAACCTCGGAATCTCGAGAAATCGCGTTAGAATTGGATATCGCAGCCTACCGCGAAGGAGTGGTCATTGCCTCCGTAAAGTCCTAATTCAAACGCAGGCCTGACGTTCGAACGAATGACGGACCGTTGCTCGGAGCGCCTCAGGAGCCGCGTCCCGAATTCTGGAGAAGGGATGCGCATGGGGCGAAGGACTTCGTCGGCTTGAGGGAGGCCGTAGTAGCGCGCTATCTCCCCTGCGGTCAACTGCCGGCATCGCTGCTCTTGCTGCCTTTTCTTTGCCTCCCTGATGAACCTTCCGAGGCCCACCTGCGCCATGGCAGGGGGCGCGGCCAGGAATCCCCACAGCACGACAAGAATAATCCATATTTTCATTTCAGCCCCTCCGTATCTTAGGAGTATAACAGGGGAATTCCGGGAGATTCCAGAAAACTTTTGTAACAAAATATCCAGCACCTTGAATTTGTAATACCCCGGGGCTAAACTTGTCGTAGATCCATGCGGTATTTCATCTATAGAGACACTCAGGTCCTGGGCCCCTTGGCGCCCGAGGAGATGGGGCGCTCGGAGTTGAGCCCCGACATCCTGGTCTGCGAGGAGGGCCTCTCCGGGGCCCAGGATTCGGACTGGAAGAGCCTGGGGGATGTCCCGGAGCTGGCTCGGCTTTGCCCTAGGGGTGCAGCGGCCAAGGAGGCTCCAACCCGGCTGGAGCTTGCGGACCTGGACATCGCCCAGGCTGCGGAGCCGGACTGGGCGTTGCGCCTACTGGGGGGAGCGGCTTCCACGAGCTCCGGAGCCGAGGCTCCGGCCCCCGCTGAGGATCCCGGACTTTCCGTCGCCCAGGAGCGGATCCGGCGATTGAGCGAGCGCCTGGAGAGCCTCCAGGCGCGCCTGGGGGAGCTCGAAAAGGAGCGGGAGGAGCTCCTGCGCCGGCTGGAGGCGCCTCCAGAACCTTCTTCTCCAGAGCCGCATTTGCCCTTGGAGGCTTCTGGCATTGCGGAGGTCCTCAAGGAACCCCAGGAATCTCCCAAGCCGGCCAGGAAGGAGGTGAGTTTCCTGGGGACCAAGTCCTTCCCAGTAGTCAAAAGAGAGCTTCCTTCGGTTTCGGTTCCTGAGGTGGAGCTTCTTCCAGGCCCTTGGGAGGTGCCTGCTCCCGAGGAGCCGATCCAGCCCCAGGGAGTCTCAGAACCCCAGGTGGAAGCCGTGGCTGAACCCCCGGCGCCTGAGGCTACTGCCGCTGCTTTGCCGCGGGAATCCGAGGAGCCGGCGCCCGCCTTCCTGGAGCCGCTGCCTGAGGCAGCCCTGACGCCCCCGGCTCCGCCTGAGACTCTGACCATGGCCTCCCCAGCTCCAGCGGAGGAGGAGGCTGAGGATGACTCCGCTGCCGCCGAGCCTTTCCCAGGCACCCCTCCCCCGCC